>NZ_JBEYWQ010000016.1:0-188490 GCF_040644495.1 Microbispora sp. NPDC046973
CTGAACGACTCGACCTACGTGGCCACCTGGGACCGGGAGTTCAACGCGGTCACCCCGGAAAACGAGATGAAATGGGACGCCACCGAGCCCTCACGCGGCTCGTTCCGCTTCACCTCCGCCGACCAGATCGTCAGCCACGCCCAGAGCAAGGGCATGACGATCCGCGGGCACACCCTGGTCTGGCACAACCAGCTGCCCAGCTGGGTCAGCGGCCTGTCCACCAGCGACCTGCGCTCGGCCATGGTCAACCACATCAACAACGTGATGGGCCACTACAAGGGCAAGATCTACGCCTGGGACGTGGTCAACGAGGCCTTCGCCGACGGCGGCGCCGTCGGCACCCTGCGCAGCTCGGTGTGGACGCAGAAACTCGGCAACGGCTTCATCGAGGAGGCCTTCCGCGCCGCGCGGGCGGCCGACCCCAACGCCAAACTCTGCTACAACGACTACAACATCGACAACGCCACGGCCGCCAAGACGCAAGGCGTCTACAACATGATCAAGGACTTCAAGGCCCGCGGCGTGCCGATCGACTGCGTCGGACTCCAATCGCACCTGTCCTCGGGATCGGTGCCGTCCAACTACCAGCAGAACATCGCCCAGTTCGCCGCACTCGGCGTCGACGTCCAGATCACCGAGCTCGACATCGGCGGCTCGGGCTCGGCCCAGGCCGACGCCTACCGCCGCGTCACCCAGGCCTGCACCGCCGTCCCCCGCTGCACCGGCATCACCGTATGGGGCATCACCGACAAGTACTCCTGGCGCAGCGGCGACACCCCCCTGCTGTTCGACGGCAACTTCAACAAGAAGCAGGCCTACACGGCCGTCCTCGACGCCCTCAACGCCGCGACGCCGAACACCAGTCCGTCCCCGCGTACCAGCCCGACACCGCCGGTCGACGGGGCGTGCTCGGCGACCATGGAGACGACCAACAGCTGGCCGGGCGGCTTCCAGTCGACGGTGACCGTACGGGCGGGCAGCGCGGCGGTCAACGGCTGGACCGTGAAGTGGACCTGGCCGGGCGGGCAGAGCATCAGCAGCCTGTGGAGCGGCACCTACAGCGCGTCCGGCTCCGGCGTGACCGTCCGCAACGCGGATTACAACGGCTCCATCGCGGCCGGCTCGTCCATCACGTTCGGCTTCACCGCCAACGGAAGCGCGGCCACGCCGTCCGTCACCTGCACCAGCCCCTGACGCCCTCTCCCAGGGCTATCCGGCCTTCCCCGATCCTTCCCCCGGGGGAGCGCGGACCTTCGGTGCGGCGGACCCCGTCGCGCCGGAGGTCCGCCTTCAGCACTTCGGCGGAGCGGTGCTCTCGCGTACGACGAGGGTCGTGGCGAACTCCTTGCGGTAGTGGGGGAGCGGCTCGCCCCTGGCGAGCGTCACCAGCATGGCGGCCGCCGCCCCCGCCATCTCGGCCAGCGGCTGGTGGATCGTGGTCAGCGGCGGAATGGCCCACCGCACCGGAGGCATGTCGTCGAAGCCGACGACGCTGAGGTCCTCGGGGATGCGCAGCCCCATTTGGTGGGCCGCGTGGTAGACCCCGATGGCCTGGCCGTCGTTGGAGGCGAAGACGGCCGTGGGCGGATCGGACAGGCGCAGCAGCCGGTGGGTGTGCGTCAGCCCGTCCTCGATCTGGTAGTCGCCCTGGCAGATCAGGTCCGGGTCGACGGGCACCCCGGCCGTGTCGAGTGCGGCGCGGTAGCCGTCGAGACGGGCCCGGCTGGACAGCGCGTGCGACGGCCCGGTGATGATGGCGATCCGCCGGTGGCCCAGCTCCAGCAGATGGCGGGTCGCGGTGAGCCCCCCGTTCCAGTTGCCCGCGCCTACGGAGGGGACACGGTGTCCCGGGTCGCCGGTCGGGTCGAGGAGGACGAGAGGGATCTTGTGAGTGGCGAGCCGCTCACGCTGGACGTCGGTCAGATTGGAGAAGACCGCGATGACGCCGGCGGGACGGCGGCCGAGCACGTCCTCGAGCCAGTCGGTGCCGGGAACGTGGTTGCCCTGCAGCTCGGAGATCGCCACGGCCATGTGATGCTCGCGCGCGACCTGGCCCACCCCCCTGGCGATCTCCGTCGGGTAGTCGCCCGCCAGCTCGTGGAAGACCAGCTCCAGTACGGCGGCCGGGCTGGAGCGCCGCCGCTGCCTGCGAAAGCCGTGCTCGCGGATGAGGCCCTCGATGAGCGCGCGGGTCTCCGGCGCCACCGCGGACCTGCCGTTCACCACCTTGGAGACCGTCGCCTTCGACACTCCTGCGAGTTCGGCGAGCTGCGCGAGGGTCAGCGGCTCTGGGACGGGTGCGGACGGCTCGTCGACAACGGTCACAAGGCGCAGTCTAACGGCGAGGGGTGCCGATCGCCCTGAATGTTTCGGTGATCGGCCGAATAATTTCAGTCGGCCGCTGAGTTCGTCCTGATGCCGACTGTGATAACTTTCGGAAACCGGTTTATCCTGCGAGTGTCGGCGTGCCGAGTGCGGTGAGGGATGCGAGGCGTTCGGCGTCCTCGGTGCCGGGCTCGGCCGTGTAGACCATGATGTGCAGGTCGCTGCCTGTGACGGTGAGCACGTCGCAGTCCAATGTCAGGGGACCGACGTCGGGATGGTCGATGGTCTTGCGCCCGGCCTCGTGCCGGCCGACGGCGCCGGAATCCCACAGCTCGGCGAACCGGTCGCTGTTCGCGCGCAGATCCGCGACCAGCCGCCGCAGCCGCTGGTCGGCAGGGTAGCGGTCGGCGGTCGCGCGCAGGTCGGCGACCAGGGCCGCCTCGAACGCCCGGAGGGACTCCGGAGTATGCCTGGCCCGGCTGCCAGGGCCGAGGAAATGCCGCCACACCGCGTTGCGCTGGTCGCCGGGCCACTCCGACGGGTCGCCCATCAACGCGGCGTACGGCGGGTTGGCCTGGAGCAGCGTCCAGCACGCGTCGAAGACCGCCACGGGGATGCCGTCCAGCCGGTCGAGCAGCCGCCGGACGCTCGGGGTGATGTGCGCCGACACCGTCTCAGGGCCCGGCGGCGCCAGCCCGGCCAGCCGGAACAGGTGCGCGCGTTCGGTGCCCGACAGCCGCAGCGCCCGGGCCAGGGCCTCGACGACCTGGGCCGACGGATGGGACGCGCGGCCCTGTTCGAGCCGGGTCACGTAGTCGACGGAGATCCCGGCCAGCAGGGCCAGCTCCTCACGCCGAAGACCGGCCGCGCGCCGCTGTCCGGCCGTGGGCAGTCCGGCGGTCTCCGGCGCGACCCGGTCGCGCCAACGGCGCAGCGCCTCGCCGAACGCCCTCGTCGTTCCTCCCGTCGCCATGCACACCAGTCTGCACCCGAGCGCCTTCAGGACCGGCCGATCACCGGTGGCCGGCGGGCCGGGTTCGATGAGCCGCGCCCCGGTCGAGGTCCTCGAACAGGGCCGCCGCCCGTACGGCGGTGCCCAGAGCACGGCGCCCGGTGCTGAGCAGCGCGAGGATCAGGATGCCGACGCCGAGTCCGAGCACCAGCCACCACACGCCGCGCTCCGCGCCGGTGTAGGCCGTGCCACCGCGGGCCACGGCCGATCCCAGGATCGCTCCGGCGATCGCGACGCCCAGGGTCGTGCCGGTCTGCCGTCCGGCCGAGGCCAGCGAGGCCGCCACCCCGGCCATCGAGCGGGGCATGCCGGAGACCGCGGTGTTGGTGATCGGCGGGTTGACGGTGCCCAGGAACACGCCGAACAGCAGATAGGTCGCGAGTACGGCCGGCAGCGGGGTGGCCGGTCCCAGCCAGAGTGACGTGCCGCCGCCCAGCGCCAGTGCGGTCCCGGCGACCACCAGCGGCAGCCGGGGACCACGCGCGCCGACCAGCCGGCCGGTGAGCGGCGACAGCAGCACGACCAGCGCCCCGACCGGGAGCAGGCACAGCCCGGCCGTCAGCGCGGGCATGCCGCGTACGTCCTGGAGATACTGGGTGGTCACGAACAGGAACGCACCGAACCCGCAGAGGGCGAACAGCGCCATCAGGATCGCGGCGCCGAACGGCACGCTGCGAAACAGGCGCAGCTCCAGCAGTGGATCGGCGCGGCGCGGCTCGTAGGCGAGGATGCCCAGCACGGCGACCACGGCGACGGCGAGCAGGCCGAGGATGACCGGCGAGGTCCAGCCCATCGCCCTGGACTCGATGACCGCGTAGACGACGCTGCCCAGCAGCAGGACCGTCAGGGCCTGTCCCACCGGGTCGAACCGGCGCGCCCGGGCGGCGCGGGACTCGGGCACGAACAACGCGGTGCACACGATCGCGGCGGCCGCGATCGGCACATTGATCCAGAAGACCGAGCGCCAGCCGAAGCCGTCGACCAGGGCGCCGCCGAGGATCGGTCCCAGCGCCAGCGCCAGGCCGCTCATGGAGCCGAACACCCCGATGGCCCTGGCTCGCTCGGCCGGTTCGGGGAACGTGTGGGCGACGATCGCCATCGCCACCGGGTTGAGCATCGTGCCGCCGACCGCCTGGAGCGCACGTGCCGCGACCAGCCAGCCGATGCTCGGCGCCAGGCCGCACAGCAGCGAGCCGAGCCCGAAGGCGGCCAGGCCGATCTGGAAGACGCGCCGGCGGCCCACCCGGTCGGCCATCGACCCGGCGAGCACCAGGAAGCCGGCCAGCACCAGCGTGTACGCGTCGACCGTCCATTGCAGGCCGGACACCGAGGCGTTCAGGTCGCGGCGGATGGCCGGCAGCGCGACGTTGACGATGGAGATGTCCATCACCACGACGACGATGCTGGCGCAGCAGACGGCGAGCACCAGGAACCGGCGGCGCCGGCCGCGTTCGTCGGTTGTGTTCTCCGGCGGGATTGCAGCAGTCATGACCGCGACGCTAGGAATTCGAGCGCGCTCGAGGTCAAGCACGGCGGCGGACAGTGTGGCCGGCTACGGCATGATGGCGTGCATGGCTTCGGAATCCAGGCACATCAGCGTGTGGATCGACCGGCACGCGGCCGACGTCTACGAATACGCGTCGAATCCGGCCAACCTCCCGGCGTGGGCTCCGGGGCTCGGCAGTTCGGTGGAGAACGTCGACGGACAGTGGTATGTGGAGACCCCGTCCGGCCGGGTCGGCCTGGCCTTCGCGAAGCGCAACGAGTACGGCGTCCTCGACCACGACGTCACGCTGCCCTCCGGGCAGGTCGTCCACAACCCGGTGCGGGTCATTCCCGACGGCGACGCCTGCGAGGTGGTCTTCACCCTGCGCCGCCTGCCGGGTGTGAACGACGAGGACTTCGCCCGCGACGCGGGCCTCGTCCAGGCCGACCTCGCCCGGTTGAAGCACATACTCGAATCCGCCGCTTAAGCACAGTGCTCCGGCCTGCTTGTTCACCCGCAAGCAGCCCCGCCATGGCTGCCATTTCCTTGCGCCTTCCGCTCAATCGGGATTCATTGCGTAGCATGCGCAGTCGCTTGAGGAAGCTCGTAGGCCTGACTGGTTCCGCGGGTGGGTCTCTGGCGCGAAATCGCGAATTCCGCCTGCTGTGGCTCAGCTTCACGATGTCGGTGGCGGCCGATCAGATCTTCCCGGTCACGGTCACCATCGCGGCCCTCAACGCGGGTGGCACCGCCTCGACCATCGGCGCGATCTTCACCTGCCGGTGGATCGCGTTGATCGTGTTCGCGTTGCTCGGCGGGCTGTGGGCGGACCGGTTGCCACGCCGTACGGTGATGGTCGCCTCGCTGGGTTTCCAATGCTGCGTGGCCGCCGTCGGGTTGTGCGGCGGTGTCTCCCCGTGGCTTCTCGCGCTGCTGGTCTTCCTCGTCGGAGGGGCGGAGGCGTTCCACCGGCCCGCGTACCAGGCCTGTCTGTCCTCGGTCCTCACCCCCGCCCAGCGTCCGGCCGGCGCTGCGCTGACGGCTGTCTCCTGGCGGCTCGGCGCCGTGATCGGGCCCAGTCTCGGCGCGTACGTGGTGACGGCGTGGTCCGCCAGGATCGGATTCCTCGCCGTGCTGACGGCCTATCTGCTCGGCCTCGTCCTTCTCCTGCCGTTGCGCGAACCCGTCGTCACGCTCGGGCGGCGGGCGTCCGCCGTACGGGAGATCGCCGACGGCCTCTCCGAGGTCGTCCGGCGGCGGTGGGTCCTGGGGGTCATCGTCGCCGTCGCGCTCCAGCAGATGCTCACGATCGCGCCCGCGCAGGTCCTGCTGCCCCTCGTCTCCCGCGAGACCTTCGGCGGCGACGCCGTGTACGGAACCGCCCTTGCTCTGCTGTCGGTCGGCGGCCTGGCGGGCGGGCTCGTCAGCATGAGGTGGAAGCCCGGCCGGCCGGGGCTGGCCGCCATCGCCGGGCTCGCCCTCTACGGCCTCGTGCCGCTCGCACTCGCCTGGCCGGTGTCGCCGGGATTCGTGTACGCGTGCTACGTCACGGTGGGCCTGGGGCTGGAGATCTTCGCCGTGCAGTGGGTGGTGAACCTCCAGAGGGAGATCCCACCCGAGCGGCTCGCCCGGGTCACCTCCGTGGACTGGCTGGCCGCCTCGGTCATGACGCCTCTCGGCTTGACGTTCACCGGTCCGGCCGTCGCAGCGATCGGCCGCCCGGCGCTTCTCGCGATCGGCGCGGTGGCCGGGTTCGCCGTGCCCCTGGCCACTCTTCTCCTCCGTGGGATGACACGCTTCCAGAGCGACGTCACGGCGCTCGGCGGGGACAGCACTCACGAGGCGGCCACGTCCCTGAACCAGGGTCACAGCCCATGAGGATCCTCATCGTGGGCGGCAGCGGCTTTCTCGGCACCGCCCACCTCGGTGCGACGGTTCAGGCGAGGATCTCGACGTACCCGTCGGTGCCGTGTACGCGGATCCGCTGCCCGTCCTGGATCAGCCGGGTGGCCTGCTCCACACCCACGACGGCCGGCAGGCCGTACTCCCGCGCGATCACCGCTCCGTGGGTCATGAGGCCGCCCACCTCCGTCACCAGTCCGGCGGCGGCGACGAACAGGGGGGTCCAGCTGGGGTCGGTGTAGGCGGTGACCAGGATGTCGCCCGCCTCGAGCTCGGCCTGCGCCATGTCCATGACGACGCGGGCACGGCCCTCGACGGTTCCGGCCGAGACCGGGAGGCCGGCCAGCGCGCCGGGCGGGGCGTCGTCACGCCGATACCGGCCGGTGACGGCCTCGCCGTCCGACGTGAGGACCCGGGGCGGTGTGAGCGTCTCGTACGACCGGAACGCCTCGCGCCTTTCCAGGATGAGTCCGGCGTCCACGTGGTCGGTGCGCACGACTTCTCGCAACTCCTCGAGCCGGAGGAAGAAGATGTCGTCCTTCTCGCGAAGGACGCCGGACCGGACGAGGCGATCGGCCTCCCGCAGCAACGCCTGCTTGTAGACGAAGTAGCGGCTGATCATCCCGTACTTGGGGTACTCCCGGTATCCGGCGAAGGTGCGGACGCGGTCGATCATCCGCTTGGTCTCCTCGGCCTTCTGCTCCCCGTCGGGCAGGGCGCGCAATCGCGTCAGCAGTTCCTGTTCTTTCCGCAGCGACTCCTGGAGTCCTTGCTCGAACCGTCGCTTGCCGGCGCCCGGCTCGAAGTTCTTGATGTTGCCGAGGATGGTGGGCACGAGCGTGGCGGGGCGCTCGCTCCAGCGCGTTCTGGTGATGTCGATCTCGCCCGCGCAGCGCATGCCGTACTCGTCGAGGTAGCCGCGGATGGCGTCACGCGCTTCCCGTCCCCCGGCCAGCCCGGCCAGCTCGTCCAGGAAGCCGTCGCCCTCCCTGCCTTCGTCCACGACGCGGTGCAGGAACGCCACGACGTCCGTGTGCGGCCGGATCGCGTCCGCGACGTCGAGGAGCGCGAGCCCCATCTCCGACGTGACGTTGTGGGGGACGGATTGCGTGAGCGCGTCGGCCGCGTTCTTCTCGCCCAGCCACGCCTCGAGGTGGTCGTTGAGCCACCAGGCCGCCTCCATCCCCGCCATGATCACCTGCGTGCTGCGCGGATCGAACAGGATGCGCTTCAGCTCCGCGATGTCGGCAAGGATGAAGTCGAGCAGCGCGAGCCCGGACAGACCCTGGATATCGCGCCGCAGGGTGGCGACGGACGCCTGGCTGTGCCGGATCAGCTCGGTGACGATGGCCGGATCGGTCTCGATCGGGGCGGGGGCGTCACCGGCGGGTACGGGGCCAGAGCCCTCGTCCGGAAGCGAGGGGAGGAAGTCGCCCCGGTCGAGGACGCTCTGCAGCGCGTCCCGGATCAGCGGGTCGGATCTCCCCAGGGTCCCGAGGAGGCGCGTGCGACCCGCGGATGTCGCCAGGACGGGGGCGACGTCGACGAACAACCGCCCGCCCGCCTCGTGCATCGGCCGTGGGGTCGTGAGCTGCCACAGGGACAGCCCCAGCGGCTTCATCGCGTCGGTCATCATCTGCTGGTGACCGACGGAGACGTAGAGGTGGTTCTCCTGGTCGTCGGTGGTGGGGACGGGGAACAGGGTGGTGATCGCCCGGCTCTGGACGATGTGGAAGTCGTCGCCCACCAGGCACCATTCGATGTCCTGGGGCCGGCCGAAGTGCGCTTCGATGCGCCGGCCCAGCCGCACCAGGCGTACGACCTGCGCGTCCGTCAGCGCCGGCTGCGTCTGGCGCCGCGGCTCGACCGGTGCGTCCTGCGTGCCGCCTCCCGGCGACGCCTGGACGAACCGCGGCTTGGTCGCGACCGCTCTGCTAACGACCTCGTCGTCGCGCACCGTGTAGACGTCCCCCGAGACCAGACCGGAGACGAGCGCCTCGCCGAGTCCCCAACCGGCCTCCACGGTGGCGATCTTCCGGTTCGAGGTCACGGGGTCCGCGGTGAACAGGATCCCGGCCGCGTCGGGGAACACCATCCGCTGGACGACCACGGCCATCCGCACCTTCCGGTGGTCGAAGCCGTTACGGCGCCGGTAGGTCACCGCCCGCTCGGTGAACAGCGAGGCCCAGCACCTCCGGACGTGCCGGAGGATCGCCGGCAGACCCACGACGTTGAGGTACGAGTCCTGCTGGCCGGCGAAGGACGCGGTCGGCAGGTCCTCGGCCGTCGCGCTGGAACGCACCGCGTAGGAGGCGTGCTCTCCGAGCCGGGCGAGCGATTCGCCGATCGCCGCCACGAGATCGTCGGGCATCGCGACGTCCTCGACGGCGCGGCGGATGTCCGCGCTCAGGGTGCGGATCGCCGCGCGGTCGTCCGGTTCCACGCGCGAGAGCAGGTCGAGCTGAGCGCCGATCGACGGCACCTCGGCCACGACCCGCTGGAAGGCGTCCGTCGTGACGCAGAAGCCGTCCGGCACGCGGATGCCGTCGATGCGCGAGAGCTCGCCCAGGTGCGCCCCTTTCCCGCCGACGTCTGCGACGTTCGTCGAGTCAATCTGCTCGAAACCCATCACGTAGCCCAATTCCGATGCTCCATCGTTCGTCGGGTCGGTTCGCAACGGGCAAGTATGAAGCACTTTTCGACGCCTCATGAGGCGCGCGAGTCTGCTATACAGTGAAAGTGGCGGGGGTGTGCGCCACATGCGGCGCGTACGCCGTCGCGTTCCGGTTAATCCGGTTGTCCGGCAGGCCTGCGGTTCGCGATGCTCTGCGAAATGAATGTCCCGTATCGGCAGATCCGCGCCGCCTACACCGACGAGGCCATCACCGTCTACCAGGCCTACGACCCGGCCATCGCGGCCCCGGCCGTCGCCGCGCAACGATTCGTATCGCCCTTCAAGCGCGAACGGATGACGTGGATCAAGCCGTCCTTTCTGTGGATGATGTACCGCTGCGGCTGGGCCACCAAGCCCGGTCAGACCAGGGTCCTGGCCGTCGACATCACGCGAGAGGGATTCGAGTGGGCGCTCGCGCACTCCTGCCTCAGCCATCCGGGGGACGGCGAAGACCACGAGGCCTGGAAGAAGCGCCTGCACGCGAGTCCGGTCCGGATCCAGTGGGACCCCGAACGCGACCCCCACCACAATCCGCTGCCGTACCGATCGATCCAGGTGGGCCTGTCCGGCGAGGCCGTCGCCCGATATCTCGATCGGTGGATCCTCTCGATCACCGACCTGACCGGCCGGGTCCGCGACATCCGGCAGGCCCTCCGCGATGGCCGGGACGTCACGGACCTGCTTCCCCTGGAACGCCCGTATCCCCTGCCCGCAGAGCTCGCCAAGACCGTCGGCGCCTGGGCCGGCACCCCGGTGAAACCGCAGGCTCAGGGGTGAAACCGCAGGCTCAGGGGTGAAACCAGCGTGAAGCCGCCATGAAGCCGGCGACGCGGAAGCTCTTCTCGGACGCCGGGA
Source organism: Microbispora sp. NPDC046973 (assembly GCF_040644495.1). Lineage (NCBI taxonomy): Bacteria > Bacillati > Actinomycetota > Actinomycetes > Streptosporangiales > Streptosporangiaceae > Microbispora > Microbispora sp. NPDC046973. Next base: position 10,255 of record NZ_JBEYWQ010000016.1, read on the forward strand.
GGTACCCGGCGGAGAGAGGAGACGCGTCATGGCGGACCTCAGCGCCGTCCGGGCCGACAGTCTGGTCAAGAACTTCGGGGACTTCCGGGCCGTGGACGGCATCGACCTCCACGTACGGCAAGGCGAGATCTTCGGGGTCCTGGGCCCCAACGGAGCAGGCAAGACCACGACGCTCCGGATGCTCGCCACCCTGCTCCCGATCGACGGCGGCCATGCGGAGATCTTCGGCGTCGACGTCCGGCGGGAACCCCACCGCATCCGGCAGCTGGTGGGCGTCACCGGACAGTACGCCTCGGTGGACGAGGACCTGACCGCCCGGGAGAACCTCTGGCTGTTCGCCCGCCTGCAGGGCCTGACGAGCACCCGGGCCAAGAGCATCGCCGGTGACCTGCTCGAACGCTTCGACCTCCAGGAGGCGGCCGACCGTCCGCTGTCGCAGTTCAGCGGTGGCATGCGCCGCCGCCTCGACCTGGCGTCGAGCCTGATCACCCGCCCACCCCTGATCTTCCTGGACGAGCCCACGACCGGCCTCGACCCGAGAACCCGGGGCCAGATGTGGGACACCATCCGCGAGCTGGTCACCGATGGGTCCACGATCCTCCTGACCACCCAATATCTGGACGAGGCCGACCAGCTGGCCGACCGCATCGCCGTGATCGACCGAGGTCGGAAGGTCGCAGAGGACACCCCCGACGCCCTGAAGACCCAGGTCGGCGACTCGACCCTGCAGCTCCACCTCGCGGACGGCTCCGACACCGCCCTGGCCGCGGACGTCGTACGCCGGCTGCTGGGTGAGGAGCCGGTCCTGACTCCCGAATCAGGACGCATGAACATCCCCCTCCCCGACCCCAACCAGGCCGCGGACGTCCTGATCGGCCTGAGACAAGCAGGCCTCGGCATCTCCTCGGTGAGCGTCGCCAAGCCGACGCTGGACGAAGTCTTCCTGGCGCTGACCGGCCACGGCGCCGACGAACCCCAGACGGAACCCCAGATGGAGGCGGCCCGATGACCACGAGCACCCTGACCCCGACCACCGGCGCCCCCCAGCGCATCGACCCGTCCGCCGTGGTCGCCCGCACCACGTCCCGCAGCTCGCTGCAGGCGACCTGGGTCCAGATCCTGTCGATGGCATGGCGAGCACTGAAGAAGATGCGCCGCAAGCCCGAGCAGTTCTTCGACGTCCTCATCCAGCCCTTGCTGTTCACGGCGATGTTCGCCTTCATCTTCGGCGGCGCGATCTCCGGCAGCGTGTCGAACTACCTCCCGACGCTGATCCCCGGCATCCTCGCCCAGACGGCCCTGACCGTCTGCATGGCGACAGGCGTGCAACTGCGCGAGGACATGGACAAGGGGGTCTTCGACCGCTTCAAGTCCCTGCCGATCGCGAGGATCGCACCCCTGGCCGGCCCGATGATCGCCGACCTGATCCGTTATGGCATCGCGTCGGTGCTGACGGTCGTCACCGGCCTGCTCATCGGCTACCGCCCCGGCGGCGGCGTGCTCGGCTGCGTCGGCGGCGTCGCGCTCACCGTGATCGCGGGCTGGTCGCTGGCGTGGATCTTCACCTGGCTTGGCACGATGGCGCGTTCCGCGCAGAGTGTGCAGGGCATATCGATGATGATCATGTTCCCGCTCACCTTCCTGTCCAACGCCTTCGTCCCCGCCAAGACGCTGCCCGGCTGGCTGGAGGCGTTCGTGAAGGTCAACCCGGTGTCGCACGTCGTCTCCGCGGTTCGCGACCTGTTCAACGACGGGGCCGTGACGGCCGAGGTCGGCTGGGCGGTCATCGGCTGCGCGGTCGTCGTGGCGATCTTCGCTCCGCTGGCGGTCCGCTCGTACTCCCGCAAGATGTAGCCGGTGTCAGACCACCCGCTCCAGGACGGCGCGAGCCTCGGCCATCAGGTCGGGGCCGCGTCGTTCGCCGTATTCGGCCTCGATCCGGGACATGACGCCGGGGGCGATCCGTTCGGCGTGCGCGGACAGCACCGGCCACCGCATCGTCGGGACGAACCGGTTGTAGGCGAACCGGTCGGCGAGCACGAGCAGCCGGACCGCCTCCTCGGCGGGCATCGCCCCCTTTCGCAGGCCCCAGATGCCCAGCCCGGCGAGCACCATCCCCACCAGCGGGTAGTCCCTGAAGGCGTGGTCCGAATCGAACGAGATCAGGACCTTGGCCCGCAGCGACTCGAAGAGGTCCGCGCCGTCGTCGCCCTCGCCGTACTCCGCGAACGCCGAGACCGCGACGACCTCGCCGACGATGGACCACAGCATGGAACCGGTCGGCGCGCCCGGCATGCGCAGGTTCCGGAGCACCTCGGCGGTCTCGCGGTGCCGCCGCAGGCCCTCGGCGATGTCGCCGTCGGCGAGGGCCAGCTGGGCTCTGCCGGCGGCGACCGCCAGGACCTCGCCGTAGGTGCCCTGGGAAGCGAGCGCCTCCAAGTCGTCGAGCATCCGTGCGGCCTCGTCGCGGCGGCCCTCGGCGAGTTCCCCCATGGCGAGGGTGGCGCGGATCTGGACGGCGTCCTCCACCGCCCCGAGGCGTTCGAGCACGGGGAGCGCCTCGGTGGCATGCCGGGCGGCCGACGCGGAGTCGTCGAGGTGCGTGTACAGGCCGGCCAGTTGGGTGTGCAGCAACGCCCGGTGCCAGGGACCGACGTCGTCGTCGACGAGTTCGAGAGCGGCTCGGGCCGCTTCGATGGCGCCGACCGGATCGCCGACGTTCTCCCGGCCGTGGCTCAGCCAGTGCAGCGCGATCCGGCGGACCAGCGGGTCGGGATCGGCGGCCAGCTCCTCCAGGCCGCGCTCGCGGTCCGACACCATGATGAGCAGGGCGGTCACCAGCGCCCGTACGGCCGGGTTCGCCGAGTCGGCGCCCAGCTCCGACAGCAGCCGCGTCAGTGTCCCGGTCTCTTCGAGGGAGACGACGCTGGTGGTGAACAGCGCGATGCTCAGGGCCATCCGGGCTCGGTCGAGGAGCCGGGGTGGAGGCGCCCAGTCGCTCAGGGCGGCGGCGACGGCCGGGGTGAGGACGACGGTGCGCGTGTGGTCCCCGCAGATCGTCCAGTAGCCGCTCAGGGCGGAGAACAGAACCGCGACCGCTTCCGGGTCGGGGTCGGCGAGGGCCTCGCGCAGGATGTCGGCGAGGTTCGTCTCCTCCGAACGCAGCCGGTCCATCGCGTCGACCTGCCCCGGCGAGTACAGCCGGGCGCCGTGCCGGTCGGCGTAACCGACGGCCCACGCGCGTACGGCGGCTCGCGCGTCGGCGGTCTCGCCGGCCGAGTCCAGCCGCATCCGGCCGAACTCGCGCACCGTCTCGAGCATGCGGTACCGGACGCCGCCGGCCGTCTCCACGACGGTGAGCAGGGACTGCTCCACGAGCTCCTCGACGTCGCCGAGAGCGTCGTCGCCGAGCACCTCCTCCGCCGCGTCGAGGGCGAAGCCGTCCGGGAAGGCCGACAGACGGCGCAGGGCCCGGCGCTCCCGCTCGCCGAGAAGGTTCCAGGACCAGTCGATCACCGCCAGCAGCGTCTGGTGCCGGAAGGGGGCGCTCCGGTCGCCGCCGCGCAGCAGCGCGAACCTGTCCTCCAGCCGTCGGGCGATCTCGACCGGTGACATCACCCTCACCTTGGCGGCGGCCAGCTCGATCGCGAGCGGCAGGCCGTCCAAGCGGGCCACGACGGCGCGTACGTCATCCTCGTCGAGGTGCACACCGGGCCGGGCCGCGGTGGCGCGGTCGCGGAACAGCTCGACGGCGTCACCGGTTCCCAGCTGGGGCAGCGGATAGACGCGTTCGGCGGCGATCGCCAGCGGCGAGCGGGTCGTGGTGAGGACGCGCAGCTCCCGCGTGGTCGCGGTCAGATAGGCGACCAGGTCGGCGACCGCCTCCACCAGATGCTCGCAGTTGTCGAGCACCAGCAGCGTCGGGGCCAGGTCGAGCTGCTGGGCGATCCGGGCCCGCACGTCGGCGCGCTGCTGTGGGGTGAGCGTGCGGCGCCCGGTCACCGAGTCGCGGACGCCGAGCGCCGACCCGACCTCGCCGACCAGGTCCTCGGGCGCGGTCACGCCGACCAGCTCGACGAAGTGCACCACCGGCTGCGGGGCCTCGCGGGCGACAGCATGGGCGAGCCGGGTCTTGCCGAGCCCGCCCGGACCGAGGATCGAGACCACCCGGGAGGCGGCGAGCAGTGCCCGCACCCGCCGGAGGTCGTCGTCGCGGCCGAGCAGCGGAGTCGTGTCGAACCGCACGCCGGCGCGCACGGGGCTGTCGAGCGCCAGCAGCTCACGATGGACCCGTCGCAGCTCAGGGCCGACGTCGGCGCCGATCCGGTCGCGCAGGTCCGACCGGTAGCGCTCGAAGCGGTCCAGCGCGGCGCCCGTTCCGCGCACCGCCGCCTCGCTGTGCAGGAGGTCGGCGAGCAGCCCTTCGTCCTCGGGATGGACGCGCGCGGCCTCCTCCAGCTCGGGCAGGGCGGGGCCGTGGTCGCCGCTCCGGCTCCGGGCCCGGGCGAGCACGACCCGCGCCGACGCCAGGTCGCGTTCCGCACGCCGGCGCACCTCGGCCAGTGGGCCGCAGCCCTCGGGCGGCAGCGCCCCGACGCCCAGCGCGAGAGCCTCCTCCGCCGCCGCGGCCGCCGCGGCCGGGTTCTCGGCGAGCATCGCCCGCGCCCGGTCCGCCAGACCGTGCAGCCGCGCGGCGTCGATCCGCACGGGCGGGACCTCGAGCCGGTAACCGCTGCCTTCCGTGACCAGCGCGTCCGGCCCCACGACCGACCTGGTCCTGGACACCAGGACCTGCAGCGCCTTGGCCGGATTGGCCGGTTCGCTGTCCCCCCACACGTCGGCGACGAGTTGGTCCGCGTTCACGGTCCGGCAGGCGAGCGCGAGGGCCGCGAGCAGCGCCTGAGCCCTCTCGCCGACCACCGGCTGCCCCCGCCACCGCACACCGTCGAGCAGGCTCAGGTCGGTCGGCATGGCGCAAGTCTAGGCTCCGCCGCCCCATCCACCCGGTTTCGCGAGTTCGATGCTCGGAATCGGGTCATAATGGCGGCGCAAGGACCTGTCGCCGAGCTCCCGACCGCTGGAGGAGACCGTGCCGGGCGAGTCCCTCCGTACGGCCCTTGACGATTCTCGTGGTGCGGCCGGCGGGGTGCGGCGAGGCTCAGGGGGCGGTGAGCCGCCCGGCCGTCCATCCCGCGCCGAGCGCGTTGAACCAGTTGTTGGGATAGGGGGAGAACGTGGCCGACGGCAGGCCCGGCACACCGTACGCGTTCAGCACCCTGATCGAGGCGTCGAGGCAGTTGTTGCCGATGCCGGTGTAGCCCGCTGTGGCGTTGCCGTTCGCGGCCGTGGCCGCCGCGTTGACCGCGCTGCCGGCAGTCTTCACGCATTTGTACGTCGTGTATCGATGGGCGGGGGCGGGTTGCTTCGCTGTCGCGGGGAAGTGCGGCTGGGTGGTGAAGTCGTTCAGCATTCTCGCGAAGTCCCCCTGGGCCTTCCACGCGCCGTTGAAGGCGGGCGCGTAGATCTGGTAATCCCCGTTGGGGTTCTCGGTCGAGCCGTAGATCCACTGGTCGGTGCCGGCGACGGCGAAGCCCCATCCGATGTGGCCCACGTTGCCGAGCAGGGGGACGGGCGCCCCGTCGGGCTGGAGGAACACGCAGGCCTGGCCGGGGCCCAGGGCCCGAGCGGGCGGCAGGGGAGCGGCCATCAGGACGGCGGACGTCCCGAGCACGCTGAGGCAGACGGTGGCGGCGCGGGCCGCCGATCGGCAGGTGTCCATGTCCCTCACGGTGAGCGCCGATCTCCGGCGGGTCATGTCAGGTAAAGGACCTAGGTCCAAGAGAGGGATGCAGATGGGGGCGGGGGAGGCCGGGGGCAACTCGGCGCGCGCGGAGCGTGTCCTGCTGACGGCGTTCGTGCTGTTCCGCGTGGGCGGTCTGGTCCAGCTCCCCCCGGCGCTGCTGACGGAGCTCGGCCACTACAGGCTGCCCTGGGGGGCGGTCGGGCTGGCGCTGCTGCTGGTGGCCGAGGCCGCCGCGATAACCATGTGGTTCGTGCGCAGGAGGGCGATGCCCGTTCCCGCCGTGCTGCTCGACGTCGCGTTCTGTTGCGCGGGCCTGCTGGCGGGCGGGCCGCTGCTCGCGCCGGAGGGCAACCACACCTGGGCGTACTACATGTACCCCTTCTCGCTGCTGGCCGCGGTGGGCGTCGGTGTCGCCCTCGTCCGGCCGATCCCCATGCTGGCGGCCACCGGCGCCCTCGCGGCGGCCTACCTCGCCGCCCAGTTCGCGTTCATCGGCGGGTCCGGGTTCAACGAGGTGCCCAACACCATCAGCTACTTCGTCAACAGTGCGATGGCCTGGCTGCTCGCGAGGGAGCTGAGGCGTTCTGGCCGGGTCGCGGACGAGGGCTGGGCGATCGCGCTGGCCAGGGCGGAGGAACTGGCCCGTGACAGAGAGGCGAACCGGTACAGCCGCATGCTGCACGATCGGGTGCTCCAGACGATGGAGATCCTGGTCAGCAGTGGAGAGCTCGACTCGACCCGGCTCGGCGAGCAGCTTCGCGCCGAGACCCGATGGCTGCGGACCGTGGTGGAAGGCGGCGCGGCCGAGCAGACGGACGACATCGTGGGCGCGCTGCACCAGGTGGTGTCCGAACACGCCCGGCGAGGCCTGCACGTCGACCTGACCGACGCCCGGCTGCGCGGCAGGCGAGATCTCTGCCGGCAGGTGGCGCCGGAGGTCGTGGCCGCGGTCGCCGGCGCGGTGCGCGAACTGCTGACCAACGTGCGCAAGCACTCCGGCGTCAGCGCGGCGGTCGTCAGCGCCGGGTTCGAGGACGGCGCGCTGCTGGTGAGCGTGGCCGACGACGGAGTGGGGTTCCAGCCGGACGAGCGGCGCGGCGGCACCGGGCTTGCCCGGTCGGTCCGGCAGCGCCTGGAGGAGGTCGGCGGCGCGGTGACCGTGGACAGCGCCCCCGAGGCGGGCACGTACGTCGAGCTGGTCGTCCCGGTGCAGGTCCCCGCCCCGCGGTCCGGAACCGCCGTTCAGAAGTGACGGGGCGTCACGCAGGAGCGCCGCGGGCCGAGTCCCGGCCCGCGGCGCGACGCCTCATGACGGTCAGGTGGCGACGAGGACCGAGGGATTAATGAAGCTCCAGCTGTACGTGTACGGGTGTCCGGGGTCGTAGTTGCCGGAGGCGTACTTGCCGTACGGGTCGTTGACCAGGAAGTTGCCGTTGTCGTCGTAGCCGACGATCACGGCGTAGTGGCCGCTGCCGCCCAACTGGTAGGTGCCGCCCGCGATCACGAAGTAGCCCTTGTCGATCTCGCTGCGCACCCAGGCCGCGCTGATCCCCGCCGGCGGCTGGTGCGGGTTCGCCCCGTTCCGCTGCAGGAACGTCAGCAGATAGGGCAGGTATCCGTAGCCCTCGTCGTTCACCACCCAGCCGTAGGCGCCGGGCCACCAGTTGCCGTTCGGGTCCGGCGCCGTGTAGTTGAACCTCGTCTTCCCGTCAGGCGAGGTGAACTCCCGGGTGATGTAACCGCCGTAGGGCGAGGTGTGGGGATACGGGACGCTCACGTTGACGGGGAACGGGTCCTTGAGCTGGTATCCGGCCAGCGCCATCACGGCCGAGGTCGGCGCGCAGGCCCAGTTGCCGTTGAACGCGTCCTCGGTGTCCCAGAGCTGGTGGATGTACACGCTCGACAGCGGCATGTGGACGGCGTTCGCGCTGAGCGCGGTCGCGGGCGCCGCCGCTCCGTTCGCCGTGCCGGCCTTGGCGGCCGGCACGACCTTGGCCCTGTCGGCGAGCGTGACCTTGGCGGCCCGCTCGGCGAACGCCGAGTTCAGCGTGGCGGCCGACAGCGGGGCCGGCGACGCCGAGGCGGACGCGTCGACCATGCGGACCCCGTCCCTGGGAGAGCCGAGGGCCAGCCTGCCGCCGCGCAGGCCCCTCATCTGGTAGGCGGCGGAGATGCCGTCCACCAGCCGGGTGCGCCTGCCGCCGGCGACGTCGGCCGCCCAGATGCCGTTCACCGCCGACCGGGCCTCCGACGCCTTCTTGCCGGCCTTCGGGTCGGGGCAGGACTGCGCCTCGTACGTCACGGTGGCGCCGTCCTCGCTCCACAGCCCGTCGCGGTAGTGCAGGGTGCGGTCGGTCCCGAACCGCCGCAGCCGCTCGCCGGTGGTGCTGGCGAGGTCCAGCTCGCTGGTGCCCGCGCACATGTCCTTGGCGTCCGTGGACACATAGCTCACCCGCTGCTCGCCGTTCACCATCGGCAGGCGGAAGCGCGAGTAGATCTTGTGTGCGGCGATGTCGCTCTTCAGCACCGGCGACACCTGCCCCGTGGCGAGGTCGAGCCGCATGAGCGACTCGGCGTAGAAGACGTCCGCCCTCTCCGGCCGGGTGACGACGAACAGCGAGGCCCCGTCCGCGGCCCAGCCGAGGACGCGCACGTCACGGCCGGGAACGGTGGCCACCACGGGCCCGGCGTCCGTGGCCGTGCCCACGCGGATCGCACCGGACGTGGTCTGGTCCTCGGCCGAGGCGAGCCTGCCCCCCGGCCCGAACACGGCCGAGGTGACCGGGGCGGACAGCAGTTGCCGGGTGGAGCCCGTGGCGACGTCGAGCACCGACAGGCCGCTGCCGTGGCGGCTGTCGAAGTCGGGGATGACCGTGGCCCGCGCCCCGTCCGGGCTCAGGGCGGCCTCCACGGTGTTGGCGAGGTCGGCGACCGGGAATCGGGCCTTCACCACGCCGTCGACCAGCACCTCGTATTGGCGGCCGGCGAGGCGGGTGGACAGGGCGCCCGGCGAGGAGGTGTCCGCTGAGGCGGACGTGGGTGCGGGGGACTGGTCCGCCATCGCCGGCAGGGACGGCGTCAGCACGGTGATGCTCGCAAGCGCGCCGGCCGCGAGAATCCGGTTGGTGGGTCGCCTGGTCATGATTTCCTCCGTCAGGACGTCGGGTGGGATGGCTCAAGCGTCCGGTTCGAGAGGGCGGCGCGAAATTTCCCAAAAATGCCGAGGAGAGATGCACTCTTGACAAGTCGGGTTATGCAGTAAAACCATCGACAGGTCAGGCGATAAGCACCAATATCAATGCATGATTCGTGTGGGGATCGTCGACGACCATCCGGTGGCACGACACGGGGTGGAACATATGCTTGCGGGCGCCGAGGGCGTCCAGGTCGCGGCGTCCGTGGCCGACACCGGTCTGCTGCCGCCGCTCGACCGGTTCGATGTGGTGGTCCATGACCTGTACCTGGTGGAGGAGGGGCCGGCCATCGAGGCCGTGGCCACCCTGAGCCCGGTGGTGCCGGTCCTGGTCATGTCGGCCTCACGCCGTCCCGGAGACGTGCTGGCCTGCATCCGTGCGGGGGCCAGGGGATACGTCACGAAGGACGCGAGCGCCCCGCTGATGTTGGCCGCCGTGACGACCGTCGCCGCCGGCGGGTTCGCGTTGTCTCCCCACCTGGCCGACGCGCTGCTCGCCGACCTCGCCGCGCTGGCCGAGGCTCCCGAGGAGGCGGGGGAAGACCAACGAGGGCAGGCGCCGGTTCCGCTGTCGCCTCGCGAGGAGGAGACCCTGCGCTGGATCGCTCGTGGCCAGACCCACAGTCAGATCGCCCGCCGGATGGGGATAAGCAAGGCCACCGTCGACTCCCACGTCGAGCGCATCCGCGCGAAGCTGCACGCAGGCAACAAGGCCGACCTGACCCGGTCGGCCCTCCAGCGTTTCGGTGACGATCTGTAGGACCGGAGCCCTCATCCGACGTACCCGTCGAAGGGGGTGGTGCGAAGGCACCACACGGAGGTCGGCCGGCACGGCGGCGATGCCGAGGGTGTGAAGCTCGGGTTCCAGCTCACAGGTGAGGAGAGCGGGGGCCAGACGGTCGGGGTGCTGGATCTGACGAGCTTCTCCTGAGGCCACCGTCCACGAGGTCCCATCCTGCTGACGCGAACTATGACAGCGAAACGAAGCATGGAGCGGATGACGGGAATCGGCCTGCGGCGAATGAGACAGGAAACCGGCGATGAGGGATAGACCGGCAGGTCTGGCGAAGGCCGCACTGACGGTGGCACTGACCGAGGGCTGGGGCATCGAGCCCCACGCGGTTGAGTACCTCCCGGTCGGCGCAGGCAGCTACCACTGGTCCGTGCTGGATCAGCGAGGGACGGCGTGGTTCCTCAAGGTGGATGACCTCGGCGTGGAGGACGCTGGTCGTGATGGCGCGTTCGAGCGGCTCGGCCGGTCGTTCGGTGCTGCCCTCGCACTGCGCCGGGACGCGGGACTCGACTTCGTCGTCGCGCCGATCCCGACCGTGACCGACGCCGCGGTCCGGCGGCTGAGCTCGCGATACGCCCTGTCGGTGTTTCCAATGGTGGCGGGAGCCGCCGGGCACTTCGGCGTGCATCCGCCCGAGGACCGCGTCGAGGTGATCGACCTGCTGGCCGAGCTGCACGAGGCGACCCCGTTCGTGGCGGACACCGCATCACGGGCCGACCTGGTGCTGCCCGGCCGGGGCAAGCTGGAGGAGGCGCTGCGGGACCTCGATCGGAAGTGGACCGGCGGGCCTTATGCCGAGCCGGCCCGGAAGCTGCTGTCCGTCCATGCCGGGCAAGTCCGGCGATCGCTCGCCGACTTCGATCGGCGGGTCGACCACGTACGCAGCGCTGCCGCGGCGTGGGTGGTCACGCACGGTGAACCGCACCCCGGAAACGTCATGCGTACCCCGGCCGGGCTGCGGCTCATCGACTGGGGCACCGTGCAGATCGCTCCGCCGGAGCGGGACCTGTGGATGCTCACCCCCGCCCTCGCCCGCATGCTCGGCAAGGACCCGGTCGGCGACGATGACGTACTCGTCCGTTACACACGGGCCACCGGCCGGACCGTCACACCGGCCGGCCTCGCTCTCTATCCGCTTTGGTGGCGGCTCGCCGACATCGCCATCTTCGTCGACGAGCTGCGCCGGCCGCACGGCACCGGCGAAGACATCGCCGCGTCGTTCAACTATCTCACCGGCTATCTCGAATCCAGCCAAGACTGAAGCTTTGGCCGCCTCTGGTTTCTGATCACCGGACCCACCATGCCTCTCAAGGTGACGGATGAGATGCTCTTGGTCTTGGCCATGGCGCTCACCGTTCGGACCACATGGCTCCGGCCATTCATCGATGGCATCGGCGTCTTCGAGGGTGGGCCATGGGCTGGGCGTGAGTTCCACGTGTTACGCCGTACCACTCGAATCCTCGACCGGGCCAGGGTCGCCGACACCCCCGCAGGCTTCCTGACCCTGCTTCGTGTCATGGGCACGGGCGGAATCGATGTTCACCTGATGCTTGGTGAGGATTCCGCGAAACCCGGCCAGATTCTCACCGCGGGTATCGACGTAGTAGCCGGGCGCCACACCGCTATCGGAGCGAGTGTCTTCTCTGCCGGCACCCCAGGCCCCGGAATGACCGTTCGATTCGTACGCGCCCACGCCCCTGAAGACCTGCTCGATGTCACGGTGCCGCGGTTCAGCATCAGTTCCACACACGATCTACTGGATCAGCCCGGGGTATTCGGCCTGGCGACGGTGACCGACGTGACCCGTGGGCACTTTCCCGGCATCAGCACCGAGCCTCTCGCCGTCACCCAGGCCCAGCAGAACGCCGTCGCCACCTTTCAGGCCACCGGGTTCGAGTCTGCTGCGGTAACTGCCATCGGCGTCGCCGCAGGCGGGGTGGCCACTCGACCTCCCTACCGCATCAAATACATAGATCTGGATTTCTCCAGGCCCTTCGGGTTTCTCACAGTGGACCGCCGGACCCGCCTCATCCTGACAGCGGGCTGGATCGCCGAGCCTGACGCGTGGCCCGAGGAACCCAACCACTGAGTGTTGAAGCTGCAGCTCGACAGCTTTGGCTGACGGCATGCGCGTCCGGATCGGGCCTACAGCGGAGCACGGGACGTGGAGCGGGTGACGGGAATCGAACCCGCGCTGTCGGCTTGGGAATAGGCTACTGATCTTGCCGTGCTGGGCTGGGAAAACAGGGGTGCGGGTCAGGGCTGGCCGAGTGACCGTGAGTCCCCGCGATTCACCGCTGATCGCCGTCCGTTCTGGAACGTGATCAGGGTCATGGCCTCTTCCTCAATTCGCGAATTTGTCGGGGGAGCTCTGTAGCGTCAGAGGTCGCCGTACGAAGGGATAGCGATGGCCACGGTGACGTCACGCGATGGGACACGGATTGGATTCGAACAGGTGGGAGCAGGGCCGTCGCTCGTACTGGTCGATGCGGCAGGTGGATTCCGCGGGTTCGGCCCCATGAGCTCACTCGCTGGGCGCCTCGCCGGCAAGTTCACGGTCGTGACCTACGACAGGCGTGGACGCGGAGAGAGCGGCGACACCCCGCCGTATGCGGTGGAACGCGAAGTAGAGGACCTTGCGGCCGTGATCGAGGCGGCTGGAGGGACAGCGTTCGTCCACGGGTTCTCCTCTGGCGCGGCCTTGGCCCTGCTCGGGGCGGCGGCCGGGCTGCCGATCTCGATGCTCTCACTCCTCGAACCACCGATCGCCCTCGACCAGCCGCCGCAGGAAGGTGACCTCGCAGCCGAGATCGACGAACTCGTGGCTGCCGGTCGCCGGGCCGACGCGGTCGAGCACTTCCACACAAGCATCGGTGTCCCCCCCGAGATAACTGCGGGTATGCGACAGGCTCCCTTCTTCCCGATGTTGGAGGGCGTCGCGCATACGCTCGCGTACGACAGTCGCATAACCCCAGCCGTCTCCCTCGCCACTCTTCAGTCCGTGATCGTGCCGACCTTGGTCGTCAACAGTGAGGCTAGCGACGACCGCTTGCGCGGCTGGGCCGAGGATGTGGCGACGGCCCTTCCTCGGGGCTGTCACCTCACTCTCAAGGGCGAGTGGCACGGCGTCTCCAACGACGAGCTGGCCTCCGCGCTGGCCGATTTCTTTGGAGGTGGAGCCGTCTGAGAAGGCACGTCTACTGACTGGGGGATGGGAGACGCGAGAGGTTGGAGTCCGAGTGAGCTGATTCAGAGCCAATGGCCCGAGAAGATCGAACAGCTTCAAAAACAATCAATGCCCGGGTGGGGATGTGCTCCCTGACCTGGGCCTTCGTAGGTGGAGCGGGTGACGGGAATCGAACCCGCGCTGTGAGTCCCCGCTGTCTCCCGCTGGTCGCCGACCGAACGGGCACGCAACGGGAACGCTCTGACCTTCTGGTCGTGGCTGGACCGTACAGCCGAACCGCCAGATATTTGGGTGGACGCGTTGTCCCGAGCTAGCCGAGAATCCAGCAGATGACCTTATGCCCCTTTTGTCTCATCGGTGCCGGTGACGTAGACGGGGAGCTCGTCGCCTATCGCACTGCCAACGTCTTCGTCCTGCCCGTCCCTTGGCAGCGAGCAAAGAACCTTGGTCACTGTCTCGTGCTTCCGACTGCTCATGTGACGAGTCTTCATGCTGCCCATCGCGATCTTTTGGCTGAGCTGTTCGATGTGGTGGGCCAAGTGACCGCCGCCGTTCGGGAAGCGTTTGGAGCACCCGGCAGCATGGTTCTGCAAAACGACAACATCCCAGGCCAGACGCTTTCTCATCTCCACGTCCATGTGATCCCTCGTTCCCCCGATGACGGATTCATCCTCCCGGGCCCAGGCAAGATCGAGGTTCCCTTCGAGGTCCGAGCGCAGCAGGCGGCTCAGCTCCACAAGGCGCTCACCAAGCGATAGTGGAGGAACCTCAAGAGCTGACGTTTCCGTCCGGGTTGAGTTCGATAGATCGGGTTGAGGAACGAAGTCCCGGACCGCGATCGCCCCCAGCCCCTCACGATAGAGCGGGTGACGGGAATCGAACCCGCGCTGTCAGCTTGGGAATCGAGTGGATCATGTCTTATAGCGGTGCTGAACCGGACGTGGGGCCGGCCATGAATGACCGTGGTTGACCCCTTGTCATCCGTCTAATTGCACGCTGATCAGCCCGCGAGCGCGATCTTTCTGGAGGAGTGATACATCTCGCCAGCCTGGCCCGTATGTCGTCGAGCTGAAGGCGTCTATTCGCTCTGAGCTGGCTTCCGCATTGTCTCGGGACTCACGTAGTAGTGCAGCAAAGCGTTTTCGCCTGCTGCGTTCAGCCACTCGGCGCGGGCGCTTGCCACACGTTGCCATCCGGCACGTTCGTACAGGGCGATGGCCGCGTGGCCGTCGTCGGATACGTCGAGCACGAGAGGTATTTTTAGATCGGCGGCCTTCTTGCCGGCCACGTCGAGGAGGCGAGTGGCATGCCCGTGGCCTCGCCCCTGAGGAGTGACGAAGAGCCGGGTGATCGATCCGACCGGACCGGTCGGCGTACTGATGGCCCGGGCGAGGGGCGGTTCAAGCGCTGTCGCGTCCAGCTGTGCGAGTCCCACGTGGCCGACGACGTCAGAGCCTTCAACCACCACCCATGCTTCAACAAGGTTGGAAGGTGTCAGCCAACGCCCGGGATCGGCGGGCCAGTCCACTGGGTAGCGATCGGAAGCATGCACGGTGGCGAGAGCATCGATGCAGGCACGCAGATCCTTGATGGTTCTTGGACGGATCAAGGGGCTCATCACCCAGCGATTTTCTCAGGGCGCGGGCTTGATCAGGTCAGCCAGGATCAGAACCTGTATTCGTGGACCGTTGGGGGCCCGACTTCCGTATGGAGCGGGTGACGGGAATCGAACCCGCGCTGTCGGCTTGGGAATTGCATGGATCACAGGCCTGTACTGGCGCTGACCTGGGCGTGGAGCCGGTCATGAATGACCGTGGGCGCCCCCTCGTTCCCCTGTCTAATTGCACGCTGATTGCATGACGATCAAGTGCATCAATCCGTTACTGTTTGATCAGCTAGGGAAGTTGCTCTCGGAGCGTCAGCCACTGGTCAAGCCTTCTCGCCGTCGGCGTCGTCGACAAATAGTCCCGGATGTACTGGGCTGGCCCCAGCAGGTTCTTGCACCGGCGGAGGGCCAGGATCTCTGTCCGGGGGCGTTGTTGCCAGTTGGTGGTCCACTCTGTGGCTTGTTCCAGTTGTAGAGGGAGGGCCGCCAGGATGTCCGCGGCGAGTGCGTCGGGGTTCCACAGGGATGAGCCCATGGGGCCGAGGTCGCTGATCAGGCCTGCGCGCAGGTAGAAGCGGCTTACATTGGCGCTGGTCGTATCTAGACCTGCGGCCTCGGCTCTGCCAAGCGCATACATGGCCGTCTCTGCCCACACTCGCTGTCCTTCGCCCCGCTCCGGTTGGCGGGCGTAGAAGCTGTTCAGCTCCCAGACGCTGAGCCAGTAGTTGATGAGAGTGGAAGGATCGTCGACCACGAGGTCACTTTCTCATGCGCGGCGCGCAAGCCTCCGCCTGCCTGATCACCCCGTGTGCCGTCGACCCGCCCGAAGGGGACGCGGCGGCCTTGGTCTGCTCGGCTTGTCCCGGGTCGATGGCGGGCGGGGCGATCAGGCCCCTACCTCAGCCATCTACGGTCAGAGACGATGCGCGGGCCTTGGCGATCACCCCGGAGCCGGAGCGCCCCCGCCGGAGGCGTTGTAACGTCGCGGAGTGGATCCCTACCTCGCTGATGTCCCTGAGGGGCTCACTCGTAGGGCACGCGATTTTGTCCGTGCTCATGGTCTCCGGGTGGACTCTCTAGAGGTTGATCGACACCGGGACGGTTGGCTCGCGTTAGGCATCCCGGCACGTGAGGTCGATCGGGTTGCGGAGTTCGGGGCTCGCTGGGGCGGGCTCGTGCTTCCGCCGGCTCCGCATTACGACGGTGGCCCACGAATCTTGTGTCCGGATACGCCGGAAGGTTCACCAGCTGAAGGGTGGTGGTTCGAGGCCGGCATACAGCGGACGGCCGTTCCCTATTCCTTCATGATCGGTCCCGATGGTGGGTTCGGTGTGTACGGTGACCGTTGGGTACCCCTGCATGCGACCGTCGAGGGCTGGGTGGAATCGGTCGCACTGGCCTATCACGCGTCCATGTGGGCCAAGAAGATCCTGAAGGTTACGGCCGATGAGGTCGAAGCGATCCGGCTCGACGGTCATGAGCCTGTACAGGAAGTGGCCGGGCTGGCGGATACCTGGTGGAGGGGATCGGATTCGCTCGTGGCGATCTACAGAGGAGAGGCGGAGTGCCTTTCTGCTCCTGTATGCCGGACCGCGTTCGTTTATACGGGTCTGGATCACTGGGGTCTGCATGGCTGAGATCCGCTGTGGTGGTAAGCCGACAGCATCCGTCTCGGATCGGCGGCGCGGCCCAGTGCGGCGGGGAGGTTGAGTGCGGCGGGTCGGCGGCCGGTGGGCGGCCCGAGTGCGGCCACGGCCGTGACCGGCCCCCAGGCCGCATGCGCGGCCGGAGTCCGCGACGCTGGGCCGTGCGGCGGCGCGCCGCGCCGCCGCCTTGATCACCATGTAGATGGCGTCTTCGGAAGGATCTTCGTTGACGTCACCGCCCTCGGACTTCGCATTGTAGTAGACGGGTTCGCGCTCCATGGCTGCCCTTCCTGGGATCGGTTCAGTGGCCCGACCACAGCATCCAAGATCCAAGCCTGGAACAAGACCTGATGGCCCGCTAATGGCCCGAGAAGATCAAAGAGCCGCAGAAAGAATCAAGGCCCGGGTCGGGAATCTGTCCCTGACCTGGGCCTTCTCGCTTGGAGCGGGTGACGGGAATCGAACCCGCGCTGTCAGCTTGGGAAGCTGATGTTCTGCCATTGAACTACACCCGCGTGACCGGCTTTGGAGCCTGTCGCTGCCCCTACTGTAGCGGATCCCGGGCGTGCTCCTGCAGTCTCGACGCGAAGATCCCCGATACCCGCCGCTCAGGGGGCCCACTAGCCTTGCACCCGTGCTGCTTTCCGATCGTGACCTCCGCGCCGAGATCGAGTCGGGCAGGGTGAAGCTCGACCCGTACGACCCGGCGATGATCCAGCCGTCCAGTATCGACGTGCGGTTGGACCGCTACTTCCGGGTGTTCGAGAACCACCGCTATCCGCACATCGACCCCGCGATGGAGCAGCCGGACCTCACCCGGCAGGTGGAGCCGGACGGCGACGAGCCGTTCATCCTGCACCCGGGGGAGTTCGTGCTGGCCAGCACGTACGAGGTGATCAGCCTGCCCGACGACATCGCCTCGCGGCTGGAGGGCAAGTCGAGCCTGGGCCGGCTGGGCCTGCTGACGCACTCGACGGCCGGCTTCATCGACCCCGGCTTCGAGGGGCACGTCACGCTCGAACTGTCCAACGTCGCCACGTTGCCGATCAAGTTGTGGCCGGGCATGAAGATCGGTCAGCTCTGCATGTTCCGGCTGAGCTCGCCCGCCGAGTTCCCGTACGGCTCGGACCGGTACGGCTCGCGCTACCAGGGGCAGCGGGGGCCGACGCCGAGCAGGTCGTTCCTGAACTTCCACCGCACCAAGATCTGAAGCGGCTCATGCAACAAGTGTGTCACGGGAGACGTTCTGGGCACCGGGAAGGGGAAGAGTAGGTTACAAGCGGGCTTGCGTGGCCTGAACTTCGCATTTCCACTGGTAAGCCGTACCCTTCTCTGCGGACCGTCCCCGCACATCTGGAGAAACGACGTGCGCCTGCGTCTCACGCCCCGTGAGGACAGCTACTACGACTTGTTCGCCGACTCGGCGAACAACCTCGTCACCGCATCGCGTCTGCTGGTCGAGATCATCAGCGACGGTTCGGACCGGGAGGCTCTGGCCGAGAAGATGCGCGCCTGCGAACACGCGGGCGACGAGCGCACTCACGCGATCATGAACCGGCTCAACGAAAGCTTCATCACGCCCTTCGACCGCGAGGACATCTACCGCCTCGCGTCGAATCTCGACGACGTGATGGACTACATGGAGGCGGCGGCCGACCTGATCGTCCTCTATCAGATCGACCACCTGCCCAAGGAGGTCGTACGTCAGGTAGAGGTCCTCGAGCGAGCAGCCGAGCTCACGGCGGACGCGATGCCGCGCCTGCGCTCGATGCAGCACCTCAACGAGTACTGGATCGAGATCAACCGGCTCGAGAACCAGGCCGACCAGATCTACCGCAGGCTATTGGCGAAGCTGTTCAGCGGCGAGTACGACGCGCTGACCGTCATGAAGATGCGGGAGGTCATCGAGCAGCTCGAGCTCGCGGCCGACGCCTTCGAGCATGTCGCGAACACGATCGAGACGATCGCGGTCAAGGAAAGCTAAGTGGAGCTCGCGCTTGTCATCGGTGTGGTCGTCATCGCGCTGGTGTTCGACTACACGAACGGCTTCCATGATGCCGCCAACGCCATCGCCACCTCCGTCTCAACCCGAGCCCTCACGCCCCGTCTGGCGCTGCTCATGGCCGCGGTCATGAACTTCATCGGCGCGCACCTCGGCACGTCGGTCGCCTCGACCGTGGGCAAGGGGATCATCGCCCCCCCGGACGGCAGGCACGGCCTGATCATCGTCGGCGCCGCGCTGATCGGCGCCATCGTGTGGAATCTCATCACGTGGTACTTCGGCCTGCCCTCGTCCTCCAGTCACGCTCTGATCGGCGGCCTGATCGGTTCGGCCCTGGCCGCGACCGAGGCCGTGAAATGGGACGGGGTGGTCGAGAAGGTCGTCATCCCGATGGTGCTGTCGCCGGTCGTGGGCTTCTTCCTGGGCGCGCTCATCATGATCGCGATTCTGTGGATCTTCCGCAGGGCCAACCCTCATAAGGCGGGCAAGGGATTCCGGTACGCCCAGACGCTGTCGGCGGCGGGGATGGCACTCGGCCACGGCCTCCAGGACGCGCAGAAGACGATGGGTGTGATCTTCCTCGCCCTGGTCGTCGGAGGGTACGTCCCCAAGGATGCGAGCATCCCCGAGTGGGTGATCACGGCGTCGGCGCTGGCGATTTCCCTCGGCACGTACGCCGGCGGCTGGCGCATCATGCGCACGCTGGGCCGCAGAATCATCCACCTCGACCCGCCGCAGGGCTTCGCGAGTGAGGCGGCGGCGGCCGGCGTCCTCTACACGGCGGCCATCGGGTTCGGCGCGCCGATCTCGACCACGCACACGATCACGAGCGCCATCATGGGCGTCGGGGCCACCAAGCGGCTGTCGGCCGTGCGCTGGGGCATCGCCGGCAACATCGTGACCGCGTGGGTCCTGACGATCCCGGCCGCGGCCGTCGTCGCCGCGATCGGCTACTTCATCCTCAACCTCGTCCTCGGATAGAGGACGCCTCCATACGAAACGGGCCGGCCCCCGAGGGGGACCGGCCCGTCGGCGTTCAGCGCCGGTACATCACGTCCGTCTTCCACCGAGTGAACCCGAGCGACTCGTACAGCCGGACCGCCGCGGTGTTCTCCTCGTCCACGTAGAGCATGACCTGGGCGAGGCCGAGCGCCTGCAAATGCGCGAGCCCGGCGAGCGTCAGCGCCCGGCCGAGGCCCGTGCCGCGCTCGCCGGGCGCGACCCCCACCACGTAGACCTCCCCGATCGGCTCGTCGCCGCCGTGCACCTTGGTCCAGTGGAAGCCCGCCAGCGCGTCCTCCCGTACCGCGAGGAAGAAGCCGGCGGGGTCGAACCACGGCTCCCGCTCCCGCAGTTCGAGGTCTGCCGCCGTCCAGGAGCCCTGCTCGGGGTGGGTGGCGAAGGCCAGCGCGTTGAGCGCCAGCCACGCCTTCTCGTCGCGTCCCGGCTCGAACGTGCGCAGCCGTACGCCCTCGGGGAGGGCGGCGGCGGGCAGGGGCTCGGACAGCGGGCGGCGCATCTGCCACAGGGAGCGCACCCGGGCCAGGCCCGCGCTCGCGGCGAGACGGGCGGCGCCGGGCAGGTCGCCGTGCGCCCACAGGCGCAGCCTGCCCCCGCTCGCCTCCAGCGCGTCGCCCAACAGCCGCCGGCCCAGGCCGCGACCGCGGAAGGCGGGATGCACCACGAGCTCGCCGCTCGGCCCCTCCTCCGGATCGGCCGGATCCAGGTGGGCGAAGCCCGCGACGTTCCCGTCCTCGTACAGCAGTACGGCTCTCGCGCCGTGATCGCCCCCGTGGCGCACCTGGAGCATCACATGCTCGTTGAGCGGAGCGACACCGTCGGCCTCGGCGGCCGCCTCTACCAGGGCGAGCACCGCCGCCACCTGCTCGTCATCGAGCCGTTCCGTGATCTCCACGCGTACGTCCATGTCTGGCACCATAAGTGAAGGGTCGGCGATTCCCCTACCGGGCTTTGGCAATAGACGCCATGGGTTCCCTCCCTGAATCGTTATCTTTGCGCCATTTCCTGCTTAGATCCCCGCTCTACTGTCGGGGGTCATGACCCGAGCATCCCTGACGCGACTGGCCGTCGCCGGCGCCGCCGTGGTGGGCGTCGCCGCCCTCACGATGGGCACGGCCGCCGCATCTCCCGCTCCCCAATCCGGCAAGCACGACCAGAAGCCCGGTCCCTCCGTTCCCGTCCGGTTGCTGACCATCAACGACCTCCACGGCAACCTGGAGCCCCCGACCGGGTCCAGCTCCCGGATCCTCGACCCGAACGGCCCGCTCACCGACACCGACGGCTCGCTGACCGGCATCGCCGGCGGGAAGTACTCGATCGCGGGCGGCGCGTCCTACCTGGCCGCCCACCTCAAGCAGCTGCGCGACGCCAACACCCTCCTGGTGGCCGCGGGCGACCTTATCGGCGCGTCGCCGCTGCTGTCCGCCGCCTACCACGACGAGCCGACCGTCGCCCTGCTCGACCAGCTCGGCCTGGTCACCTCCTCGGCCGGCAACCACGAGTTCGACGAGGGCATCGACGAGCTCAACCGCATCATGAACGGCGGCTGCCACCCGGTCGACGGCTGCTCCCCGGCGGGCGAGTGGAAGGGCTCGAACTTCGACTACCTCGGGGCGAACGTCCTCAAGGAGGGCAACGGCGACTACGCCCTGCCGCCCTTCTACGTCAAGAAGATCAACGGTGTGAAGATCGGCTTCATCGGCCTGGTGACGCAGACCACTCCGAACATCGTCACCGCCGCCGGCATCAAGGGCCTCCAGTTCACCGAGGAGGTGGCGGCGGCCAACAAGGTGTCGAAGTACCTCGCCAAGCACGGGGTCAAGGCGCAGGTCGTGCTGGTCCACGAGGGCGACAACATCACCCCGAACCAGGACCCCAGCTCGTGCCCGGTCATCCCCGGCAACGGCTCGCGGATCGCCACCGGCCTCGACCCGCAGATCGACCTGGTCATCAGCGGCCACAGCCACCAGGCGTACGTCTGCAAGGTGAAGGACCCCGCCGGTCAGGACCGCGTCTACACTCAGGGCTCGTCGTTCGGCCGGGCGATCACCCAGATCGACTTCCGGGTCGACCGCAGGACGAGGGACGTCATCCGCTCCAGCGTCGTCGCCAAGAACAACGTGGTGACCCGCACCGTCACCCCGGACGCCGACACCGAGACGTACATCCAGGCCTGGAAGAACCGGGTCTCGACCGTCGCCAACAAGCCGATCGGCAAGATCACCGCCGACATCGGCAACCTGGTGAACAACTCCTCGGCCGCCACCACCAAGCCCGAGACGCCGCTGGGCGACCTGATCGCCGACGCGCAGCTCGAGGAGACGAAGTCCGGCGGTGGCGCCGAGATCGCGCTGATGAACCCGGGCGGCGTCCGTGCGCCCCTGACGTACGCGCAGAGCGGTTCCGAGGGCGACGGCGTCGTGACGTACGGCGAGGCCTTCCAGGTGCAGCCGTTCAACAACCTCATGCAGGTCGTCACGCTCACCGGGGAGCAACTCAAGGCCCTGCTGGAGCAGCAGATCTGGAAGGTCGACCCGGTGACCGGAGCGGTCACGCACCGGCTGCTGCAGCCGTCCTCGTCGCTGACCTACACCTTCGACACGACGAAGCCGGAGGGCTCGCGGGTCACCGACATCAAGATCAACGGAACCGCGGTGACCGGCACCCAGCAGATCCGGGTGGCCGCCAACAACTTCCTCGTCGGCGGCGGCGACGGCTTCACCGTCTTCACCAAGGGCACCGACCTGTGGAGCGGCCCGCTGGACATCGACGCCTTCGTCGCCTACATGGGCGCGCACTCGCCGGTCGCCCCGCCGGCCACCGGCCGGATCACTCTGATCAAGTAGCTCTTCCGCACGTCGAGGCCCGCTCCCGGTCCCGGGAGCGGGCCTTCGTCATGTCTCGCGTCATATTTCTGTCGTTACAACGGACTTAACAAAAATGTCATTGATCAATGCCGAAACTTCTGTCTACACTCCAACCGACTGGTCGCGATCGGAAAGAAGGTGCCTTGGCCAGAATACGGTTATTCCGTGCACTGACCGCCTCGACGATGTCACTTACCGTGCTTTTTTTGGGGCTGGGAACAGTGGCGCCCGCCCGGGCCGCGGTGGATGTGGGGGACCGGGTTCTCTACTGGAATGACGTGCTTCTCGAAGCGTTTCGCCAGGTCGGCGGAGCTCCGGGCCCGCTCGCGCGAGCGGCCGCAATGATGCACCTCGCCGTGTACGACGCGGCGAATTACACCCAGTGTTACAAGCAGGGACGCGATTTGCGCCCGGTCGACTGCCTCGGTGGGATATACAACCCGGGTATCGATCCGTCGCCTAGGGTGGCGAATCCTGACGTCGCGACTGCAATTGACTACGCAGCGTACAAGGTGCTTACCGGGGTGTTTCCCGAGGTGGATTTCACGCCATTCTTCGCCCAGGCGGAGCCGGTCGCACCCGCGACCGACGCGCAGAAGTCGGGGCGCAGCATCGGTGAGCAGGCCGCGGCTCGCATGATCGCCACTAGGGCCGGGGACGGCTCCACCGACAACACGTCGTACGTCCCGAGCACCGCGCCCGGGCAGTGGCGGCCCACAGGATCGGGCGCCGCGGCCACCCCGAACTGGGGGAAGCTCCACAGGTTCTACAGGTACGGCTCGCCCCAGCCGGCCCCCGACTACCGCTACCCGGTCGACTGGCCGGCCAACGGCACGCTGGACCTGAGCCCCGTCTCGTCGTCCTCTGCCCGGCCACAGCTTCCCGGGGGGTTCTCGGACATCACCTCACTGCTGAGCAGCCAGGCGTACGCCGATCAGGTCAACGAGGTGAAGTCGCTCGGCGGCGCCACCAGCACCACCCGGACGGCCGAGCAGACGCAGATCGCCTGGTTCTGGGCGAACGACCTCAACGGCACTTATAAACCGCCGGGCCAGCTCCTCGACACGACCCGCAGCGTCTCCCAGCAGCGCGGCCTGAGTCAGCTGGAGAACACGAAGCTGTTCTCGACCGTCAGCGCGGCGCTGGCCGACGCCGCGATCGTGGCCTGGGACGCCAAATATCTGACCGCAATCGACCTGTGGCGCCCGGAGAGCGCGATCCAGCTCGCGGCCGACGACGGCAACGCCCAGACCACCCCCGACGCCTCCTGGCAGCCGCTGTCCGCCGACACCGCGGGAGTCCACTTCAGCCCGCCGTTCCCGGCGTACATCTCCGGGCACGCCACCTTCGCCGGCGCCTGGGCCGCCTCGATGCAGGAGTACTTCGGGACCGACTCGATCAGCTTCACGGTCGGCACCGAGGACCCGCACGCGGTGGACTCGTCGGGGAGGTTCCTCACGCGTTCCTTCACGAGCTTCAGCCAGGCCGGCCAGGAGGACGCGCGCAGCCGCATCTACCTTGGCGTGCACTACTCCTGGGACGGCGACTACGGGTACGCCGCCGGCCGCAAGCTCGTCGGACCCGGCGGTGAGCTGCTCGCGGACGGCACGCGTACCCACACGAAGCTGAAGGTCGGAGTGGGCTACACCTATTCGGCGCCGTCGTCCACCGCCACGCCCTCCTCCACGTACACCGCCGACCTGTCGCGGTACGACTCGGTGCGGGACGCCTTCAACCAGTGCGACTACGACGGCGCCGACATCGCACAAGGACAGGGACAGGCGAACTCCTGGGCCTGCAACGTCCAGTACGACGGCAGAGTCCTCCTCTATCTCTTCTGATCCGGGAGAAGGTGCAGATGCAGCACAGATACCGTCTCGCCGCACTGGCCGCGGCCGTACTCGCCGTGTCGGCGGGCGCGCTGTACGCGATCACGAGCCCCGCGGTCGCCGCTCAGGAAACGCCGCAGACCCCCACCGGCCTGCGGATCCAGACGGACCCGTACCAGCCGAACCAGCTCTGCAGGGCCGGGACCGCGGTCGTCTCGAAGAATGACACCATCGTCCTGGCCGCCAGCCCCGTGCCCCTCGGCAGGCATCCGGGTCTGCGCGGGACGTTCGAGGTGGCCGGTGGCGAGGGGACGACGCCGATCAGCAGCACGCGCCCGATCTGGCCGAGCGGCCGCGTGTTCGCCCTGACCATCGACCCCGGCACGCTGAGCGCAGGCGCCTACCGGTGGCGGGTGCGGGCGGAACAGGGCAAGGAAGTCTCCGGCTGGACCCCCTGGTGCGGGTTGACGGTGAAGGACTGATCTCGCGGACGCCGCGGCTCACGTCCGCGAGGACGTGAGCCGTACCGTCTTCAGCGCCTCGCCGGTTCGGTCTCGGTCTGCTGCTCGCCGCCCCGGTCGGGGACGAAGCGGTAGCCCACGTTGCGGACCGTTCCGATGAGCGCCTCGTATTCGGCGCCCAGCTTGGCCCGCAGGCGCCGTACGTGCACGTCCACGGTGCGGGTGCCGCCGAAGTAGTCGTAGCCCCAGACCTCCTGCAGCAGCTGGGCGCGGGTGAAGACCCGGCCCGGGTGCTGGGCGAGGTATTTCAGCAGCTCGAACTCCTTGAAGGTGAGGTCCAGCGCGCGCCCGCGCAGCCGGGCCGTGTAGGTCGCCTCGTCGATCGACAGGTCGCCGCTGCGGATCTCGTCGGGGACCTCGTCGGCGGCGGCCAGCGACAGCCGGCCGACCGCCATCCGCAGCCGTGCCTCGACCTCCGCCGGCCCCGCGGTGTCGAGGATCACGTCGTCCACACCCCACTCCGCCGTCATCGCCGCGAGGCCGCCCTCGGTCACGATCGCCATCAGCGGGCAGGTGACGCCGGTCGTGCGCATCAGCCGGCACAGGCTCTTGGCCTGCACGAGCTCGCGGCGCGCGTCCACCAGGATGGCGTCCGCCGGGGGCGTGTCGATCAGCGCGGAGGCCTCGGCGGGCGCGACCCGCACCGAGTGCAGCAGCAGTCCGAGTGCCGGGAGCACCTCCGCCGACGGCTCCAGAGCGTTGGTCAGCAGGAGCAGATTGCTCACATGAGCCTCCTCGCACCATGTCGGCTCGGCGCCGTTTGCAGCACTGGAAACCGCGACAGCCGTACAAACACGTAAGGACCCGGGGGCCACATCGCCCGAGTCCATTAATTCGTAGGGTAGCCCACACGAAGTTTGCGTCCAATGTGCGTCACCCGTGTGAACAACACGTCACGTGGTTTACCGCCGTAACGTGACGGTGACGGAGAGCTTCCGCAGGGTGACGTGATAGTGATCTGCAGGGTGACGCGATAGTGAGAGGAGCGGCGGACATGGCCAGGGGAACCATCCGCTACTGGGCGGCGGCCAAGGAGGCCGCCGGCGTGCCGGAGGAGCCGTTCGACGCCGAGACGCTGGGGGACCTGCTCGCGGGGATCTCGCGGAACCCGGCCGTCGAGCGCGTGCTGCGCCGGTGCTCCTTCCTCGTCGACGGCGCTCCGGCGGGCACGCGCGATCCGGCGACGATCGAACTCCCCGAAGGCGCCGTGGTCGAGGTTTTACCCCCCTTCGCCGGGGGATGAGCGACTACTCTGATCGCAAAGGCGCCTTCGGAGGGGTCGGATGCGCAAGTTGGTCGTGGCCGTGGCCCTGCTGGCCATCCTGCTCGTCGTGCTCGACCGGGTCGCCGTGGTCGGGGTGCAGCGTGAGATCGCCCGCCAGATCGAGGCCAAGTATGACCTGGCGGAGGCCCCCTCGGTGCAGGTCAAAGGCATACCGTTCCTCACCCAGGCCATCTCGGGCCGATACGAGGAGATCAGCATCGGCATCGGGAAGGTGGAGCGGGAGGGCGTCCAGCTCGAGCGCATCGACGCCACGCTGTACGGCGTCACCGCCCCGCTCTCCGACCTGATCCAGAACGCCGCGACCACCGAGATCAGGGCCGACCGCGTGACGGGGACCGTGGTCATCTCCCGGCAGACCCTGTCGGCCCGCGCGCCGCGCGGCATCAAGGTGGAGGGCACCGGCGACGACGAGCTCCGCGTCTCGGGCAACGTGACCGTGCTCGGCAACCAGGTGCCGGTCACCGCGGACATGAAGATCCAGGTGGTCCAGGGCGGCATACGGCTCACGCCCGCGAACGTGAAGATCGCCGGCGGCATCCCCGTGCCGAATCCCGAGCGGTTCATCTCGTTCACGGTGCCGGTGAAGAACCTGCCGCTCAACCTCAGGATCACCCGGGTGAAGTCGACGAGCGAAGGGCTCGCGGTCCAGGGCACCGCGTCCGATGTCCCCCTCCGATGAGGGCGCGCGTGACGATCGTCACACCGCCGAACCGCCGCGCCCCGGCGTACGTGATGAGGGTGTGAGTCCAGCCGGAACCGCCGACGAGGAGCTCATACGCGCACTTTGGGAGGATCACGGAGGGCCGCTGTACGGCTACGTACTGCGGTTGACCGGTGATCGGGGCAGGGCGGAGGACGTGGTGCAGGAGACGCTGCTTCGGGCCTGGCGGCATCCCTCCGGGCTCCAGGGGCGCCCGGTTCGCGCGTGGCTGTTCACCGTCGCCCGCAATCTCGTCGTCGACCAGCACCGGGCCCGCAAGTCCAGGCCGCAGGAGACGGGGGACGAGGCGCTCGCCGTGCTGCCCGCCGACGACGAGCTGGAACGCGCCGTCGAGTCGTGGGGGGTGGCGGAGGCGCTGGCCTCGCTCAGGGCGGAGCACCGCGAGGTGCTCCTGGAGACGTACTACCGGGGGAGATCGGTGAAGGAGGCGTCGGAGATCCTCGGCATCCCGCCGGGAACGGTGAAGTCGCGGACCTACTACGCCCTCCGGGCGCTGAAGCTCGCCCTGGAGGAACGGGGGCTGGCACCATGACCTGCGAGGAGGTGCGGATCTCGCTCGGCTCCTACGTGCTGGGGGCACTCGACGCCGAGGAGACCGCCGAGGTCGAGGCCCACCTGGAGACCTGCGCGGCCTGCCGGGCGGAGCTGGCCGAGCTGTCCGGGCTGCCGCCGCTGCTGGCCCGCGTGTCGGCCGAGGACATCGAGCGCGCCGCCGCGCCGCCGCCCGCCGTGCTCGACGGTGTCTTCGCGGATGTCTTCGCGAATGGTCACACGGACGCGGTGGCGGTCGCGCCCCCGGTCGCGGCGTCCGCCCGGCGCGGGCGCCGGTCCCGCGTGCTGCTGGCGCTCGCCGCGTCCGTCGTCGTCGCGGCGGTGGGCGGCACGGCGTGGGTGTCGGCGGCGCAGAAGGCGTCGCAGACTACGGTGGCGGGGTCGGCCGCCTCGGCCCCAGACCAGGCAGCCAAGGCTCAGGCGGACCGGGCGAGTCAGGCGCAGGCGGTCCCAGAGCAGGCCGCCAAGGATCCGGCGGCTTCAGATCAGGCGGCACAGGGGCAGGCCGACGCGGCGGGCACGCAGGCGCCCCCGGAGCTGCTCGTCGCCCCGGCGTCGCCCCCGCCCTCGGCCACGTCGTCCGACGGGGCGGTGGCGAGGAAGGTCGAGCCGTCGCGCGCCGAGGCGACGGTCAGCGCGTCGCCCGCGTCGCCCGCGTCGCCCGGGCCGTCCGAGGTGCGCGGGAGCAGCGGCGACGTGCGGATCGCCGTGCGGCTCGTGCCGTACGAGGGCGGGACACAGGTCGTCGCCAGGGTCGCCGGAGTTCCGGCGGGCACGGTCTGCACGTTGCGCGCGGTCGCCAAGGACGGCACGGTCTCGACCCTCGGCAGCCGGACCGTGGGCAGAGGTGAGTATCGCGGGCAGAAGACGGTCCTCGAAGGCTCGACGGCGCTGCGGCCCGGCCGGATCGACCGCATCGAGCTCGCCGACTCGAGCGGCCGCGTCCTGGTGACCGCCAGGCTGTGACCTCGCCGTGACCCGGCGCGGGAATCAGCCGCGCCGGGCGTACGGTTGCAGACGGTGATGACAGGGATCGCGACGCTCGTGGCCACGCTCGTCCTGGGCGTGGTCCTCGGGCTGGTCCTCAAGCGGCGCAACGGAAGGATGCGGGTCGTGGAACACGCCCCGGTGACGAGTGGCGATCTCGGCGTCGACCTCGGCGAGCGCGCCACCCTGGTGCAGTTCTCGACCGCGTTCTGCCAGCCCTGCCGCGCGACCCGCCGGATCCTGGGCGAGGTGGCAGGCCTGGTCCCCGGCGTCCGGCACGTGGAGATCGACGCGGAGTCACGCCTCGATCTGGTCAGGCGCTTCGACGTCCTGCGCACCCCGACCGTGCTCGTCCTCGACGGTGCGGGCAACGTGGTGAAGAGGGCGTCCGGCCAGCCGCGCAAGGCCGACGTCATCGCCGCTCTCGGCGCGGCCGTGGACGGCGCGTCTCACGGGCCGTCTCAGCCATCGGACAAGGTGTGACAGATGCCGAGACGGAAGGTACTGTCGTGGTCATGACTCCCACGACAGAGCTGCTCACGAAGCGGCGCGCGGTGGACTTCTGCCGCGTCGCGACCTCGCTCTGTCGCATGGCCTGAGGGTGATTCCTGCGGCTTCGTGCCGCGTTCCATGAATCCTTCAGGAGCATCCCCACGATGCAGATCGACCCTCGTGGCCCGCGTTTCGGCGCGGCCGTGACCACTGCGGTCCTCGCGGTCGTACTGGTCACGCAGAACCCATGGTTGCTCGCCGCGCAGGCGATCGTCTTCGCGCTGGGCGCCGTCGACGCGTCGCCGTACGGGCTGGTCTTCCGCCGGTTCGTGCGGCCGAGGCTGGGGCCGCCGGCCGAGACGGAGGACGCGGCGCCGCCGCGCTTCGCGCAGGCGGTCGGGCTGGGGTTCGCGGTGGTGGGACTGATCGGGTTCGCGGCGGGGATCACCCCACTGGCCTTGGGTGCGACAGCAGCGGCACTGCTGGCCGCCTTCCTCAACGCAGCGTTCGGCTTCTGCCTGGGCTGCGAAATGTACCTGCTCATTCGCCGTCTACAACCTGGGAGAATCCAATGAGCCGCTCCGCCGTTCTGGTGGACGCCGACTGGGTCGAGGCCAACCTCGACACGCCGGGTGTCGTGCTCGTCGAGGTCGACGAGGACACCAGCGCCTACGACAAGGGTCACATCCGCGGTGCCGTGAAGATCGACTGGAGGACCGACCTGCAGGACCCGGTCCGCCGCGACTTCGTCGACAAGGCCGGCTTCGAGGCGCTGCTGTCGTCGCGCGGCATCGCCAACGACGACACCGTCGTCCTGTACGGCGGCAACAACAACTGGTTCGCCGCCTACGCCTACTGGTACTTCAAGGTCTACGGCCACGAGAACGTCAAGCTGCTCGACGGCGGGCGCAAGAAGTGGGAGCTGGAGTCCCGCGAGCTGGTCACGGACGTCGTCGAGCGGCCGGCCACCCAGTACGCGGCCAAGGAGCCCGACAACGACATCCGCGCCTTCCGCGACGACGTCGTCGCCGCGATCGGCAAGCAGAACCTGGTCGACGTGCGCTCGCCCGACGAGTTCACCGGCAAGCTGCTCGCCCCGGCCCACCTGCCGCAGGAGCAGGCGCAGCGTGGCGGCCACGTGCCCACCGCCCGCAACATCCCGTGGTCGAAGGCGGCCAACGACGACGGCACCTTCCGCTCCGACGACGAGCTCCGCGAGCTCTACTCGGGCGCCGGCGTGGACCTCTCCAAGGACACCATCGCCTACTGCCGCATCGGCGAGCGCTCCGCGCACACGTGGTTCGTGCTGCACGAGCTGCTCGACCAGCCCAACGTCAAGAACTACGACGGTTCGTGGACCGAGTACGGCTCGCTCGTGGGCGTGCCGATCGAGCTGGGGGAGGCCCGCTGATGACCATCCAGGGTTGCGCTGCTCCTGAGCAGACTGTCGCGCTGCCGGCCGGCATCGACCTGTCCAACCAGGCCGTGATCCAGGGCGTCGTCTCCGGCGCCGGCACGGCGTACGCCCGCCTGCTGGACCACAGCGGCGAGTTCACCGGTGAGGTCGTCGTCTCCGACGAGGGCATCTTCCGCTTCTTCGCCGCGCCCGGCCAGTGGACCGTCCGCATCATCGCCGGCGGTGGCGTCACCAAGGACGTCCCCGTCGAGGCCAAGCTCGGCGAGGTCGCCCAGCTCTCGGTCACCGTCTGATCCACCCGTTCTACCGAAGGCCGGTGCGTTCCGCGAACGCACCGGCCTTCTCGGTTTTCCTGTCGGCGGCTAGTATTACGTGCTACCTGTAATACGTGACGGGAACGGGCGCGATGCGGCTGAACAGCAAGGGACAGGTCACCATCCCCGCCGAGATTCGCGAGAAGTACGGCCTGCATCCCGGTGACGAGGTCGATGTGATCGAGGTGGGCAACACCCTGCAGATCGTGCGCCGGGAAAGCAGCAGCACACGGGGTCAGCGCGCCGCGCAGCGGCTCCGGGGCAGTGCGACGACGTCTATGACGACCGACGAGATCATGGGACTGCTACGTGACGAGTAGCACCCTGCGTGTCGTCCGTGAGCGGGTTACCCTCGTCGATTCCTGCGTCCTGCTCGACGTCGCCACCGACGACCCCAAGTGGGCGGCCTGGTCTGCCGACGCCTTGGCGCGGGCTCTGGACGAAGGACGGCTGGTCGTCAACCCGGTCGTGTATTCCGAGGTGTCGATCGGCTACGACAGCATCGAGAGCGTGAACGAGGCGCTGCCACCCGAGGACTACGAGCGCGAGGACGTGCCCTTCGAGGCCGCCTTCCTGGCAGGGAAGGCCTTTCTCGCCTATCGCAGACGCGGGGGTGAGAAGAGGTCGCCGCTGCCCGACTTCTTCATCGGCGCGCACGCGGCGGTGCGGAGATACCGGCTGCTCACTCGCGACACCGCCCGATATCGGACCTACTTCCCCACAGTCGAGCTCATCGCGCCGTAGGGAGGAGCAAGAGCCGATAACATGCGGCAGGTGTCCGGAACGTCCGCACTTGCCGCCCCTCGCCAGGATGCCGCGCCGCGCCGGGCCTCCTGGACGCTGTCGCCGTACGCGCTGCCGCTGAACGCCCTGCGGATCCTCGCCAAATGCGCCCTCCCGCTGATCCTCTGGTTCTCGGCAGGACGGCTGGTTCGCTGGGGGCTCCTCCTGCTGGCCGCGACCGTCTCGCACGGATCGTGGTATCAGGCCCGGCTGGTCCTGACGATGTTCCTGTTCACGCTCGTCGTGATGACGTCCCTCGCCACGACCGTGGGCATGCTGTACGTCGTCCGCGAGGCGCTGCTGGAGACCCAGGCCCGGCGCGCGGGAGGCGAGGCCAAGGAGAGCCTGCTGAACGCTCTCAACCGGACCGCGCTCGTCTTCGCCGGCATCTACACGACCTGGGGCTTCGTCGCCGACGACGCTCGGGAGTTCTCCGGCATCGACATGCTGCGCCAGCCGGACCGGTACGTGCTCGACGCCGGCAGCGGCGACGACAGCGGGGTGGCGGCCGGGCTGCTCAACCTCGATCCGAAGGTCTCCCTGGCGACGATGGCCGTCGCCTATGTGGTCAAGTGGTATTTCGGCCGCCGTCACGAGGCGGGAGAAGGCCGCTTCTCCGGCATACTCGCCACGTTCGGAGAGCTGGCGTTCGCGTTCTACGGGCTCAACGCGATCGCCTCCGCCGTGGGGGCGCGCTCCGACTGGATCGGCCACCGGTCCGCCGTCGCCGCCTGGCACGACTTCGCCGCCAGCGCCGAGGACGGCGTACCGGGATGGAAGCAGGTCTCGGAGTGGCTGGGTGACGTCTGGCCGCACGTCATCGACGCCCTCGCCATCCCGCTCACGTGGCTGACGATCGGCATCCTGGTCTACGGCGCCTACGCGGAGGACACCCGGACCACGATCAGAGGGACCCGCCTGGAGCAGGCGGCGGTCCACCTGGAGCGCACCCACAACTGGACGCGTCTCGCCCTCGCGAAGCTGAGCGCCGGCTGGACCGCTCGATGGATCCCGCTGCTCAACTCCCTGCGTCTGACAGCGCGCGGCGGCGCCGCGCTGTTCGGGCTGTTCGCCCTCTGCTACGTCGGCCTGCACATCGGCGGCGACTATCTTCTGAGGGCCGGCCGCTATCTCACCGCGAGTGAGGAACCGTACCTGTGGTTCGCGACCGGCGAGCCGGTCGTCTACGTGGTGGACCTGGTCGTGACCCTGGTGACGATGTGCCTGATCGCCGCCACGTTCGACCTGGCCGCGACGCGGGCGCGGGCCAGGGCGAACGACGGAGCGGCGGTCAGCGGCGGAACCGCAGAACCTGATCGTCCTTCTCCGGCGAGGTGAAGGCGTCCTTCACGAAGTCCGCGGCGGACTGGCCGGGCACGTCCCGGTAGCTGCTCGGCCGCAGGACGACCTCGACTTCGTCGGCCACGGAGGGCGGGACCACGCCCATCATCTCCAGCCGGTACGGCGTGCCGATCTTGTTGTCCTTGACGTCGGGCGGCGTCTCGTTGTTCACCATCTCCACCTGCCATGT
Source organism: Microbispora sp. NPDC046973 (assembly GCF_040644495.1). Lineage (NCBI taxonomy): Bacteria > Bacillati > Actinomycetota > Actinomycetes > Streptosporangiales > Streptosporangiaceae > Microbispora > Microbispora sp. NPDC046973. The sequence goes on from NZ_JBEYWQ010000016.1 coordinate 42,804, forward strand.
GCGCCCGGCTCGGTCGGTGAACTTGACCTCCGCCGGCTCTCCGTGACGGATGGCGCCCTCGGCGTCGAGTGCGGTCCTGGTCGCCACGACCTTCAACCACTGGCGGTCGGATCGATCCGGCTTGCCGGTGGGATCCTTGATCTTCTCCACGGTGGCCCGCCACGACACGTGCTGCCAGACTCCCGCCTGGCCGGGCTGCACGACGTGGACGGTGTCGTCGGGGCGGCCGTACTTGTAGGCCTGGTAGCCGAACAGCGTGGGGGCGGCGACGGCGAGCACGACGGACAGCACGGTGCCCCCCACCAGCAGGCCCGTACGCCGCCTGGGCGCTGTCGGCACCGCGGGCACCGAGGACGCCGCGGGCGCCTCGGCGGACGGCTCCGGGGAGGGAGGAACGGGCGCGAGCGCCGGGGGAGGCGGCTGCCGGTTCGTCCGCAGCGCGGGGAAGGGCTGCGTGGACCTGTCCTCCCCTTCGGGCTCGGGAGGCGGCCACACGCGCAGGTCCGTCGGCGGCTTCAGCGTGCCGGGGATGGGCACGGAGGGCGGCGCCATCGGCATGGGCCGGGGCAGCGGGCCGCTGTAGGTGATGTCGGAGAGCTGCTCGGCCGGGGGAGCGAACCAGTCCCGGGAGTCCGGGCCGTTCCTCGGCGGGGTTCCGTCCATGGGGGTCTCGGTCATCGGCTCGGGCTCACGAGTGAGTAATGGTCCTCCGGCTGTGAGGTCAGCCGGTCGGCCGCGGCGCCGGACAGCCCGAGGTCGATCTGCGCCTCGGGCGCGTAGTTGTCGCTTACCAGCGGGCTGACGGGAGGGACGAAGACGAGGTCGGCGCCCGGCACCGCGTCTTTGGGCACCTCGAAGACGAGCAGCCCGCTGGACCAGAACCCGGGCTGGATGTACTTGTTGAACAGCGTCAGCGCGTCGCTGACCTTGTCCGTCGGCTGATAGCGCCGGCCGTCCGCCGTCAGGAGGACGGGGGGACCGAGCCTGCTCAGCTTGAAGGGCTCGCGTGCGCTCGTCGCCGAGACGTCGACCAGGAGGAACAGGTTGCTCGTGGCCACCTTGGACACCTTGTTGGAGTAGTCCGTGGTGTCCACGGTGCGGGCGGCCGTTACCGACAGGACCTTGACGGTGAAGCGCTTGGTCTCCACGGTCTCGCCGACCCGGCCTTTGTAGGTCAGGTAGGAGGTGCGCTGCTCGAAGGGCATCGCGAAATTCTGCTGTACGTAGACCGCCGCGGCCGCGAGCACGATTCCGGCCACTCCGGCGCCGATCCGCCGCCCCACACCGCGCCTCGGCGGCTTGGCGCGGACCGCGCGACGGGAGGTGCGGCGCTCCGTCTGTGTGACCGCCATCAGCTGCTCTCCTTCCGTACGGGAAGGGTGATCTGCGTGGCCACCTCGGGCTCGAAGGGGCCCTTGTCGTCCTTGTACGCGCCCGCGAGCTGCCAGGCGTAGCCCTGGTTCAGCAGCCCGAGTTGCTCGTACACGAACGAGCCCACGTCGAGGCTGATCTCCGGGGGCGCGGTCGCGGTCGGCTCGAGTTCGTACTTCACCACGACCGTGGTGGTGATGCCGGGATGCAGCTGGTGGCTCTCGACGCCGAGACTGAGCACGGAGACCTGGGGGCCGTACTTGGTCTTGATCTCCGGACGGGTCCGCAGGAGAGAGCCGGCGAAGGAGCCGAACGGCGAGTACTTCCCGGACTCCGGGACGACGCCGATCGAGGCGGTCTCCTTGCCCATGTTGGTGACCTTGAGGACGAGCTCCAGATAGCGCTTGGTGTCGCCGAAGTCGCCCTTCTCGGTGGTGTCGATCGCCTTGATGAACTGCGTGCGGAACTGCCCCTGGTCGATCGTGTCCCCCGGCGAGACGGTGGACGGGGGCTTGTCCGGGGCCTCCTTCAAGCCGCCGAAGGCGGCGGTGACGCCGACGCCCACTACGGCAAGCGCGAGAGCGACCGGGACGAGGACCGGGCGTCGTCGACGGGCGCCATTGGGGGATGACGTCATGGCAAGCGATGGTAGTACGACCACAGTTGCCCCATTGGTCGCAATGGTTCGACCCCCCGCGCGGAAATGCGTCCGAATGGCGAGAAGCCCGCCCTGACAGGGCTTCCAGCTCCTACGCTGTGACCGAGGCGGACATGGAGGGCCTGTGGGCGACCCGCACCCCGAGCATGCCCAGTTGCAGGCGGATCGGATCTACCTGGGCTGGCAGTACGCGCTGCTGTACCCGGATCCCGGGCCGCCGCCGAAGCGGCCGGCCAGGGAGGACGTCACCGAGCCTCCGGTGGACACCGAGTGGATCCACCGCGAGCGGCTCCAGAAGGACCTGCTCAACCGCCCCGTCCGGATCTTCCGCACGTTCATGGCCGTGGTGGCCGCGGGGATCCTCGTCCTCGGCGTGACCGGCCTGCTCACCTGGTCGTTCGTGATGCTGGGCGTGGTCGCCGCCGGCGGCGTGGCCGCCATCTGCACCTACGCCATCCGCCAGGGCGACCGTACGGTCAACGAGCGGCTCGACGAGCGCCGCCGCAAGGCGCTGCGGGAGCAGGAGCGCCGCCAGCGGGAGATCGTCACGGCCCAGGAGGAGCACGCCGCGAAATACCGCGACTGGGCCGAGAAGAAGAACCGCTTCGACCAGCAGATCAACTGGTACGCCGTGGCGGTGCCCGACGACATCGACCGGGTCGACGTCGCCGGGGGCACGCTGACCGGCTGGTCGGCGCTGGTCACGCTGATCGGCGCGACCCGGCTCTACAGCGGCGGCCACCTGACCGTGCTCGATCTGTCGGAGGGCGCGATCGCCAAGGACCTGATCGAGCTGGCGCGCAGGGGCGGGGACGACCCGCTCGTCTGGGTGCTCCCGGTGGACCTGCCCCGGCTCGACCTGGGCGCGACGCTCAAGCCCGAGGCGTTCGCCGACGTGCTCGCCCACGTGGTGAGCGTCAGCGAGGAGACCAGCAGGGACATCGGCTTCGACAACGCGATTTTGGAGCGCGTGCTCGAGGTCCTGGGCGAGAACGCGACGATCAGCCAGGTCACCGCCGCCCTGCGGGCGCTCGCGCAGGTGGGCGACCCACGCGACGACATGAAGGGCGGCCTGCTCACGGCGTCGCAGCTCGAACGCATCGGCACGCTGTTCGGCCGGGGCGTGGCCGACCGTGTGGTCATCGAGCGCGCCTGGGCGCTGGAATCGCAGCTGCGCAAGCTGGAGACGCTGGGATCCCAGGCCGTACGGCTGCCGCCCGCGCGGCTGCGGGTCGTCAGCATGGACCGGCAGGCCGGGGTCTTCGGCAACCGGGTGCTCGGGACCTATGTCGCGACCGCGCTCACGCACATCCTGCGCCAGTCGCCGGCCAGCGAACGGCCCTGGTATCACACGATCATCGTGGCGGGCGCGGACAAGCTGCGCGGCGACGTGCTCGACCGGCTCATGGACGCCTGCGAGACCTCGCGCACGGGACTCGTGCTGACCTACCGCAGTCTCACGCCGACCGTGCGGGAGCGGCTCGGCCGAGGGCACGCGGCCGTCGCGTTCATGCGCCTGGGCAACGCCGAGGACGCCCGGGTGGCCAGCGAGCACGTCGGCACCGAGCACCGCCTGGAGCTCGCCCAGCTCACCGAGACGTTCAGCTCGGCGGTCAACGGCCCAAGCGGCTTCTACACCTCCACCGTCGGCGACAGCCGTACGGAGGGGGAGGAGAAGAGCGAGGGCGACCTGCGGGAGGACATCACCGAGTCGACCGAGTGGGGGCGGCGCGCGCCCACGGTCGCCGACGGCGTCCTGCAGCGGTCGCGGGAGTTCCTGGTCGAGCCGCACCAGCTCCAGCAGCTCCCCACGACCTCCGTGATCGTCACCTACTCGACGGCGGAGGGACGCCAGGTGCGCCTCGCGGACGCGAACCCGGCGATACTCACCTTCCCCAAGACGACGCTGGGGGAGTTCGAGGAGATCCGCCGGGCCGCCCTCGCGCCCCCGGAGCCCGAGCCGGAGCCGGAGGAGCCCGTGCTGTCCGACGTACCCCCGAACCTCGGCCCGCCGCCGCCTCGCCTCGACTGGCGCAAGCGGTCATGAGCACGCCGCCGTCCGCTGCCCGACGTACCCCCGCTGCGCTTTCCCACGGTCGGCCCGCCGCCGCCTCGCCTCGACTGGCGCAAGCGGTCATGAGCACGCCGCCGTCCGCTGCCCGACGTACCCCCGCTGCGCTTTCCGACGGTCGGCCCGCCGCCGCCTCGCCTCGACTGGCGCAAGCGGTCATGACCGCTCCCGAAACGTCGTACGCGCCCATGACACCGTCCGCTGTCGGTAAGGGCATCGTCAACCGGGGTGTGCGGGCGTGATCGTTGAAGGAGTCTCTCCCCTGTTCGTCGTCACCTGAGGGGTCTGATGCAGCCGTTTCCCCTGAGCGGGCCGTGGTACCGGATCCAGGCGATCACCGCCCCATCGCGTAGTTCGTCCGCGGAGTGGGACTTCGTCACGGTGCTCCCCGCGGTCCTGTCCGCCGCGCAGCGCAACCGGCCGTTCGTCATCGGCTGGCTGTCGCGGGGTTCGGGTGCGCCGCTGGAGCTCATCACCAACGCGGGACCGCTCACGCCGCCCAAGCCGCCGAAGCGGGCGGCGACCACGCCTGAGCCGCCGGTCACCGGCCCGCAGCCGCTGCTGTTCCCCGGCGGCGCGCGCGGCGTGGAGATCGGCGACGAGTGGCTGGCCGACCTCGCCGACCTCGTCTGGACGCCGTGCCCCGGCCGTCAGGCCCCGCCGCTGTACGGCAGGCGCGAGCCGGAGCCCGACGAGACCAAGCGGCCCACGCTGTTCGAGTCGACGCTGGTCACGCTCATGTCCCGGCCGTTCGCATGGGTGGTGGTCGCCGAGCCGACCGACCTGCTCGACGCCGAGGTGGCCCACCTGCGCACCCAGCTCAACGTGCTGCGCCAGTATGGCGACGCCTCGGAGCGGTCGCGGTTCGACGCCGAGCGGGCCGAGCGCAGGATGCAGGAGCTCGACGCCTTCCGCGAGGCCGGCCTGTGGAACGTCCGGGTGCTCGCCGGCGCGGCCGGCCCCGACGAACTGCGCCAGATCGCGCCGGTGCTGGTCGGTTCGGTGGAGATGAGCCACCACCCCTACCGGCTGCGCAGCGCGATGTCGCTGCCCGCCCTGACCGGCGACGGCACCTGCGAGTCCGTGTACGGCTTCGGTGAGGCGCTGGCGGTCAACCTGCAGGACTCGGCCGACGGCGCGGCGGCGCCGTTCGCCGCGACGGCCGGGGCGCTCGCCGCGCTCGCCGGGCTGCCGCGCCGGGAGGTGCCGGGGGTCCGGGTGCTCGACGCGGGCTTCTTCGACGTGACGAGCGAGGCCGAGGTCGAGGGCTCGGCGGAGACCGTCGACCTCGGCGCGATCGTCGACGGGCAGGACCGCGCCGTCGGAACGTTCCGGGTGCCGCTGGCCACGCTGAACCGCCACGCCTTCGTCACCGGCGCCACGGGCTCGGGCAAGTCGCAGACCGTGCGTCACCTGCTGGAGCAGCTCACCAAGGCGGGCATCCCCTGGCTGGCGATCGAGCCGGCCAAGTCGGAGTACGCCGCGATGGCCGGCCGGGTCGAGCACCTGGCGCCGCTGACCGTCATCAACCCGTCGGCGCCCGACAACGTGCCGATCAGCGTCAATCCGCTCGCGCCCGAGCCCGGCTACCCCGTGCAGGCCCACATCGACATGGTCAGGGCGCTGTTCATGGCGGCCTTCGACGCCGAGGAGCCGTTCCCGCAGATCATGTCGCTGGCGCTGCAGCGCGTCTACGAGGCCAACGGCTGGGACGTGGTCACCGGCGGGGGCATCCCGGGGGCCGCCGTGCAGCCGGCCGTGCCGACTCTGGAGCAGCTCCAGCAGCACGCGCTGGAGGTCATCCAGGAGATCGGGTACGGCAACGAGGTCCAGGCCGACGTCGAGGGCTTCATCAGCCTGCGTCTGCGCAGTCTGCGCGTCGGCAGCGCGGGCCGGTTCTTCGAGGGCGGGCACCCGGCGGACATCGGCGGCCTGCTGCAGCGCAACGTCGTGCTCGCGATCGAGGACGTGGCCAACGACGAGGACAAGGCGTTCCTCATGGGCACGCTCATCATCCGCATCGTCGAGCACCTGCGGATGCGCGCCCGCTCAGAACCGCGGGCCGAGGACGGCGTCGGCGGGCTGCGGCACGTCATCGTCATCGAGGAGGCCCACCGGCTGCTGCGCGACCGGGGCTCCCAGCGGGCCTCCACGCACGCCGTCGAGCTGCTGGCCGGGATGCTCGCCGAGATCAGGGCGTACGGCGAGGGCATCATCGTGGCCGAGCAGATCCCCACCAAGCTCGTCTCCGACGTGGTGAAGAACACCGCGCTCAAGGTGGTGCACCGGCTCCCGGCCGAGGACGACCGCGCGCTCGTCGGCGCGGCGATGAACCTGAGCGAGGACCAGTCGCGCCAGGTGGTGTCGCTCCAGCCGGGCTTCGCCGCGGTGTTCGCCGACGGCATGGACCGCCCGCTGCGCGTCCAGGTACCGCTGGGCGAGGACCGCGAGCGCGAGACGCTCGGCCCGGTGCCGCCGATCTGCGGGCGCCGTTCGGCCGCCTGCGGGCGCGAGTGCCGTACGGGGAAGGCGTGCACGCTGGTCGAGCTGCGCGAGGCCGACCTGCTCGCGGTGGCCCCGGAGTGGGCGTGGCTGCGGATCTGGACCGACACGGTCGTCCTGGCGTTCGTGACGAACCGGTCGCTGCCGGGTGTGCCGCGCGTGCTCGCCGACATCTGGGCGGAGCTGCCGGCCAAGCGGCGCGAGTGCCTGCTGGCCACGCTGGTCGAGCGGTCGGTGGCGCGCCGCGCCTGGTCGCTGCGGACGTGGTTCGACCCCGCGCTGCTCACCGAGAAGGCCGCCGAGGTCGCCGCCGGGCTGCTCGCGGCGGGCCAGGCGGACGGTGGGGGGAGCGAGCCGCCGATGCGGGCGGGCGAGCGGCCGGGCGCGGCCTGGGTGATTCCCCAGGTCCGCTGGCTGCACGAGGTGGACCGGCTGTTCCCGTTCGGGCATCCCGCGCCCAACCTGCGCAGCCCGGCCCCGGCGATGGAGTATCCGTTGTTCGGCACCGACCCCGCCGGTCGGCCGTACCCCCACCAGGGGGTCAACGGCGCCGAGCCGGCCGAGGGCGGGGTCGCCGTCGGCGTACGCACCGAGCTGCTCGGCCACCGTGCCAAGGCGCTGCGCCACCACCCCCTGTCGATGGAGGTGGACCGCAACCGCGCCCTGGCCTGGCGGGTCATCCTGGGCGACGACGAGCACGAGGGCATCCAGCGTGACGTGACGACGGTCGCCATCGGGGTCGAGCCGCGCGAGCGGGTCAAATACGTGGCCCAGACGATGAGCGCGGGCTGGCTGGAGACCGTGCTGTCCTGGCCGCGCCGGTTCGTGCTGCCGTTCGACGGCGACACCCCCGCGGAGCTGTCCTTCGGATCGTGACATGCACGCGGCCGGTGCCGCTCTGGGCGACGCTACAGGCAAGGATCGGAGGGAGGGGCACTAGGATCGCGGCATGAGTCAGCTTCCGTTGCGGGCGCAGCTCGCCAGCGCCCTGGGCCGCACGGCCGCGACGCTGTCCAGGGCCACCGGGCGTGGCGACGGCTCGGTGATCGGCGGCAGGGTCGGCCTCATGCTGGAGCCCGACCTGCTGCGCAAGCTCGCGGCCGACCGCAAGCTCGTCCTGGTCAGCGCCACGAACGGCAAGACCACGACGACGCGTCTGATCACCTCGGCGCTGCAGGAGCTCGGCGACGTGGCGACGAACGCCTTCGGCGCCAACATGCCGGCCGGGCACGTTTCGGCGCTCGCCTCCAACAAGGACGCGCCGTACGGCGTGCTGGAGGTCGACGAGAAGTACCTTCCCGAGGTCCTCGACACGACCAACGCCGGCATCGTCTGCCTCATGAACCTGAGCCGCGACCAGATGGACCGGGCGGCCGAGATCTGGCTGCTGGCCCAGAAGTGGCGCCGCGCCCTCGCGGGCCGGCCCGCGCACGTGATCGCCAACTGCGACGACCCGCTGGTCACCTGGGGCGCGTCCACCGCCGCCCGGGTCACATGGGTGGCGGCGGGGCAGCGCTGGCGCGAGGACTCCTGGTGCTGCCCCGAGTGCGGCGGCCCGCTCGACCGCGCCGGGTTCGGCAACGGCGGTCAGAGCCTCACCCCGGTGCAGCTCGCCGACACCAACTGGGCGTGCCGTGAGTGCACCTTCCACCGGCCCGAGCCCAGCTGGGTGCTCGACGGGGAGTACGTGACCGACCCCCGGGGCCAGCACTGGCGGCTGGACCTCCAGCTTCCCGGGCAGGCCAACCGGGCGAACGCCGCCGTGGCGCTGGCGGTCGCCGAGACCCTCGGCCTCGACCCCGCCCGGGCGCTGCCCCGGCTGCGTATGGTCACCTCCGTCGCCGGGCGCTACACGACCGTCGAGCGGGACGGCCGGTCGCTGCGGCTGCTGCTGGCGAAGAACCCGGCCGGCTGGCTGGAGGCGTTCGACGTGGCCGACCCGGCGCTGCCGATCATCCTGTCGGTGAACGCGCAGGGGCCGGACGGCCGCGACACCTCATGGCTGTGGGACGTCGACTACCGCATCCTGCGCGGCAGGCCCGTCCTCGTCACCGGCGAGCGCCGTCTCGACCTCGCGCTGCGGCTGGCCGTGGCCGGGGTCCCCTTCCAGCTCTGCGACTCGTTCGAGCAGGCGGTGGCCCTCCTCGCGCCCGGCAAGATCGACGTGATCGCCAACTACACCGCGTTCCAGCAGATCCGAGCGGAGTTCGGCCGTGCAGTCTGAATTGTCCATCGTCTGGATCTATCCCGACCTCCTCAGCACGTACGGGGACCAGGGCAACGTCCTGGTGCTGGAGCAGCGGGCCCGGGCCCGGGGCATCCCGACCAGGACCGTCCACGTACGCTCCTCCGACCCCGTGCCGCGCCAGGGCGACGTCTACCTGATCGGCGGCGGCGAGGACCGGCCGCAGATCCTCGGGGCCGAGCGGCTGCGCCGGGACGGCGGCCTGCACGCCGCGATCGAGCGCGGCGCGGCCCTGCTGGCGGTCTGCGCCGGCTACCAGATCATGGGCACGGTGTTCGGCGGCGAGGAAGGGCAGCCGGTGCCCGGCATCGGGCTGCTGGACATCAGCTCGGGGCGGGGCGAGCGGCGCTCCGTCGGCGAGCTGGCCGCCGAGGTGGACCCCGCGCTGGGGCTGCCCACACTGACGGGCTTCGAGAACCACATGGGCGTGACCAGACTCGGCCCCGGCGTGCGCCCGCTGTCGCGGACCCTCGTCGGCACCGGCAACGGCGACGGCACCGAGGGCTGTTACGCGGGCCGCGTCATCGGCACCTACCTGCACGGGCCGGCGCTCGCCCGCAACCCCGCGCTGGCCGACCTGCTGCTGAGCTGGGTGACCGGACCGCTGCCCCCGATCGACGACAGCTGGTATCAGGCGCTGCGCGACGAACGCCTGCGCGCGGTGCTGCCGAGCTGATCGCTCGGCGGTTCCCGGCCGGTCAGTAGATCAACGCCTGCACGCCCTCGCCCAGGGCCTCCTCGACGAACGTGGAGGCCCCGGCGATGCGCACACCGTCGATCACGTCGTCCACCGTGATGCCTCTGCGGGCGGCGCACTGGGTGCACAGCGTGACCCTGCCCGCGGCGAGCACGGCGTCGAGCATGTCCTCCAGCGGGGCGGCCTCGGCCAGGGTGAACTCCTTGGCCCGGCCCGGCAGCGCGAACCACGAGGACTCGCCGGTCAGCCACAGCGAGACGGGGACACCGCTCGCCAGCGCGGCCGCCGCGACCGTGAACGCCTGATTGCAGCGCTCCGGGGCGTCCGCCCCGGCCGTCACCTTGATCACCAGTGATCGTGCCATGTCCGAAGCCTAGTCCGCCGGGGTGGGCGGTGCGCCGCCGCGTGCCGTACAAGTTGGGCAATCCGTGCCTGCCGCGCATGGTGCGAGGGGCCGCTCGCGCGCCTCTAAGCTCGTCTCCATGGACGTACATCCCGACCTCGAGCCGATCGCCTTCCTCCTGGGCCGCTGGGAGGGGGCCGGGGTGATCGGCTATCCCACCATGGAGAGCGCCAACTTCGGCCAGGAGATCGTCTTCGGGCACAACGGGAAGCCGTTCCTGACCTACCAGAGCCGCACGTGGCTGCTCGACGGCGAGGGCAACAAGGTCCGGCCTCTGTCCACGGAGACGGGGTTCTGGCGGATCCAGCCCGAGCGCCAGATCGAGGTGTGCCTCGCGCACCCGACCGGCATCGTGGAGATCTACGTGGGGGAGGTCGTCTTCCACAAGATCGAGCTGCGTACGGACGTGGTCGCGCGGACCACGACGGCCAAGGAGTACAACTCGGGCCACCGGCTCTACGGCCTGGTCAACGGCAACCTCATGTACGCCTACGACATGGCGGCGATGGGGCACCCGCTGCAGTCGCACGCCTCTGCGGAGCTCAAGCGGGTCGGCGACTTCGACGAGTAGCGACGAGTAGCTTCGACGAGCAGGACGGGGAAAAGAAAGAACCCCGGGCGCGCTCCGCCTCCTGACGAGGCGGGCCGGCTGGACCATGGCCGGGGACGGAAGTCGTCCACGGCCGCCGGCTGCCCGGGGTTCCGGTGTCTGTCGAGGATTCGCCAGGATGTCGTCCGACATCCAGACGGAAGGTCCAGATGGACGAGTCCTAGCGGACAGCCACCTCGCTAGCCCAAGAATGATCAACCATTGTTTGGACCACCTCCCTTCTGCGTGCCTTCACGCTATGCGAGGGCCCCGCGCGCGGGCAAACGATTAATGCGATGAACTTCGCGCCCCTCCGCGCGGCGGCGGGGGAATGTCCCGGGGACGACGAGGGAGCGGCCGGCGTAGGGCGTGTTTCGCCGGGCGCCACTTACACTCTGGGCATGGCCGAGACTTGGCACGAGGAGCTGCGGGCCCGCGGCTACCGGATCACTCCCCAGCGCCAGCTCGTGCTGGAAGCGGTCACCGAACTGGGACACGCCACACCCGAGGACATCTGCTCCCGGGTGCAGCAGACGGCCAGGGGCGTCAACATCTCGACCGTCTACCGGACCCTTGAGCTCCTGGAGGAGCTCGGGCTGGTCACCCACACCCATCTCGGGCACGGCGCTCCCACCTATCACCTCGCCTCCGAGGCCGACCACGTCCACCTCGTCTGCCGGGGCTGCGGCGAGGTCACCGAGGTGGCTCCGGAGCTGGTGGACGGCCTCGTCTCGGCCCTCGACGCCGAGCTGGGCTTCGCCACCGACGTCCGCCATCTCACCGTCTTCGGGAATTGTCGCAAATGCCGGGTTTGAGTATTATGGCCCGTTTTGGGCATTGAGGCCGGTAGCGTGACGAGTGGCGCACTACGCCGATTCGTCAGGAGATGAGGGTGACCGTTCCCGCGGAGGCCGCCAGGCGGCGCATAGTCGATCTCTTCCTGTCCAGCGAGGAGCGGCTGCTCCAGCGGTGGACCCAACTGTCCGGAGCGTCTCCCGACGAACTCCGTGACCTCTACCAGGCGTTGCGCACCGCGCTCAGCAGCGAGGACGGAGACTTCGCCGACGTACGCGGGCTGCTCGCCGAGCTCTCCCGCGCCCGTGTCCGGCAGGGGCACACGCCCTCGGACACCGCGCGGCTCGTGTTCTCCCTCAAGGAGGCGTTGTACGAGGTGGCCGAGACCGACGGCGGCCCAGAGGCGCTACGCGGGTTCGTGTGGTTCTCCCGGCTCGTCGACGACCTCGGCCTGTACACCTTCGAGACCTACACCGCCGCCCGCGAGAGGATCATTTTCGACCAGACGGAGCAGCTGCTGGAGCTCTCGACCCCCGTGGTCAAGCTGTGGGAGGGCATCGTCGCCGTGCCGCTCGTCGGCACGCTCGACTCGGCCCGCACCCAGGTCGTCATGGAGAAGCTGCTCCAGACCCTGGTCGACACGGGCTCCGAGCACGCGGTCATCGACATCACCGGCGTGCCCGCCGTCGACACGCAGGTCGCGCAGCACCTGCTCAAGACCGTCGTCGCGGCCCGCCTGATGGGCGCGGAGTGCGTGATCTCCGGGATCCGCCCGCAGATCGCGCACACGATCGTCACGCTCGGCATCGAGTTCGGCGACATCGTCACCAAGGCCTCGCTGGCCGACGCGCTCGCGTACGCGCTCGGGCGGAGCGGCGTGGAGATCACGGGCGCCGCCCGGACGCGGGTCGCGGTCAGGGCGGAGCGCGCCTGATGGAACGTGTGCCGATTCTCAAGCTCGGCGACATCCTGATCGTCTCGATCCAGATCGACCTGGACGACCAGAGCGTGCTGGCCCTGCAGGAGGACCTGGCGGACATGGTGGTCTCCTCGGGTGCGCGAGGGGTCATCATCGACATCACGGCCGTCGAGATCGTCGACTCGTTCATCGGCCGCATGTTCTCCACGATCGCCGCGATGACCCGCATGCTCGACGCCGAGACCGTGGTGGTCGGCATGCGTCCCGCGGTGGCGATCACGCTGGTCGAGCTGGGGCTGTCGCTCGGCGGCGTGCGCACGGCTCTCAACCTGGAGAAGGGCGTCGCGATGCTGGAGCAGGTCAGGGGCGCCGTGGGGTGAGCGCGCCCCGGGAGCTGCCCATCGCCACCAACGGTGACGTCGTAGTCGTACGTCAGCAGGTCAGAAGCCTCGCGGCCGAGATAGGGCTCTCCCTGGTCGACCAGACGAAAGTCGTGACCGCCGCCAGCGAACTGGCCAGGAACGCCCTCGTGCACGCCGGAGGCGGCCGGGTGCTGATCGAGGTGCTGGAAGGCGGACGGCGGCCGGGCCTGCGGCTCGTCTTCACCGACGAGGGGCCGGGCATCCCGGACGTCGAGCAGGCGCTGACCGAGGGCTGGAGCACCGCCGGGGGGCTGGGACTCGGGCTGAGCGGATCGCGGCGGCTCGTGGACGAGTTCGACGTCGTGTCCGCTGCCGGCGCGGGCACCCGCGTGACGGTGACCAAGTGGGCCCGGTGATCGAGTGGACGCGGTGATCGAGTGGACGCGGTGACATGACGATGACGCACCGGCACGAGGACGTCTGGGTCTCCACCGCCGACCCGAGTGTGATCGGCGCGGTGCGCAGGACTGCTGTCGCGCTGGCCACGGCCGCCGGATTCGACCAGAACCGCACCGGTCAGGTCGCGGTGGCGGTGACCGAGGCGGTCTCCAACCTGGTCAAGCACGCGGTGGAGGGCGCCGTGCTCGTGCGCCCCCACGTGGAGAGGCCGGGCGCGGTCGAACTCGTCGCCGTCGACAGGGGCCCCGGGATCGCCGACCTCGGCCGCGCCCTGCGGGACGGCTACTCCACCTCGGGCACGCTCGGCATCGGCCTCGGCGCGATCGCCCGCATGGCCACCGGCTGGGACGTCTACTCGGTGCCCGGCAGGGGAACCGTGCTGGTCCTGCACTTCACCCCGGACGGCCTGCCCGGCCCGCCGCTGCGGGTGAGCGGGCTGCGCCGCCCCATCGGCGAGGAGAGCGTGTGCGGCGACTCCTTCGCCTTCGCCGACGACGGCGACGCGATCAGCGTGCTCGTCTGCGACGGGCTCGGCCACGGCGGCCTCGCCGCGCACGCCTCCCGCGAGGCCGTACGGATCTTCATGGAGGATCCGCACGCCTTTCCGGCCGCCGCCCTCGAACGCCTGCACCGGGGGCTGGGCCACACTCGGGGCGGAGCGGTCGCGGTGGTGCGGGTCGGCCGTGAGAGCGTCACGTTCGCCGGGCTGGGCAACATCTCGGGCTGGATCGCCCACGCCGAGGGCCGCCAGGGGATGATCTCGCTGCCCGGCATCGCCGGGCACAAGGGCAGGCGTCCCCGGCAGTACGAGTACGCGCTGCCGCCGCACGCCACGGTGGTGCTCCACTCCGACGGTCTCACCGACCGCTGGGACCCCGCCTCCTTCCCCGGGTTGTTCGCCCATTCCCCGGCCGTGGTGGGCGCGACCCTGCTGCGCGACGCGGGCAGCCGCAGGGACGACGCCTGCGTCGTGACCGTCAGACAGGGGCAGTGATGGGCGAGGTGCTCACCCGCGCGGAGATCAGCAGGGACCAGGACGTCTTCGCCGTACGGCAGCTGGGCCGCCAGATCGCCGAACTCGTCGGGCTGGAATCCCAGGATCAGATCCGGGTGGCGACGGCGCTCAGCGAGATCGGCCGTGAGGTGCTGGCGCGGGGCTCCGGGAGCGCCGTCGTCTTCCACCTGCGCGGCGACCGGCTGGTCATCACCGTGGACTATCTCGACCGCGCCGATGTGCGGGAGAGCGAGGGTGTGAAGCTGGCCGGCCGCATGGTCGACGAGATCGTGCTCTCCGCCGAGGACAGGCGCGTCACGCTGGTGAAGCGGGTGCCCGAGCACTGCAGGCGTGGGCCGCTCGACGGCGTTCGCGAGGAGCTGGCCCGTCTGTCGCCGTCCAGCACGGCCCTGGACGTGCTGCGTGAGCAGAACAAGGAGCTGGCCGGCACCCTGGAGGAGGTGCTTCGGCTCAACGCGGAGCTGGCCGAGACCAACCAGGGCGTGCTGGCGCTGTACAACGAGCTGTCGGCCGAGCTGGAGGAGACCAACCGCGGCGTCGTGGCGCTCTACGCCGAGCTGGACGAGAAGTCGTCCCAGCTCCGGCAGGCGGCCGAGGCCAGGCAGCGGTTCTGGGCCAGCGTGAGCCACGAGCTGCGGCTGCCGCTGACCTCGATCATCGGGCTGGTGCGGCTGCTGCTCGGCTCGGGCGCGGAGCCGCTCACCGGGGAGCAGGAGCACCAGATCACCCTCATCGGCACCTCCGCGGAGACCCTGCTGGCGCTCGTGGGGGAGCTGCTCGACCTGGCCAAGGCCGAGTCCGGGCGGCTGGACCCGCACCCGTCGATGGTGGACGTGATCGCCCTTGCCGAGGGACTGCGCATGACGCTCCAGCCCGCCGGGCGGGCCGACGAGGTCACGCTGTCGGTCGACGTGTCGGGCGAGATCGGCGAGATGTTCGTCGACGAGTCCATGCTGACCACCATCCTGCGCAACCTGCTGTCGAACGCGCTGAAGTTCACCGAGTGCGGGGAGGTGCGGCTGACGGCCGTCGCGGACCCCGCGACGGCGGAGGTCGTCTTCACCGTCGCCGACACCGGCGTGGGCATTCCCCCCGAGCACCTGGAGCGCGTCTTCGAGGAGTTCTTCCAGGTGCCCGGGGCGCTGCAGCTCAAGGCGAAGGGCACCGGCCTCGGCCTGCCGTACGCCCGCAGGCTGGCGGAGGCGCTCGGCGGCACGCTGGAGCTGGCGAGCAGGCCGGGCGAGGGCACCACGGCCATGCTGCGGGTGCCGCACCGCGTGGCCAGCCCGGAGGTGGGCCGGGTGCTCGTGGCCGACGACGACGCCGGGTTCCGCGCGGTGGCCCGGCGGATGCTCTGCGGGTTCGCGGCCGCGGTGGACGAGGCGGCCGACGGGATCGAGGCCCTCGACCTGATGCGCGAACGGCCGCCGGAGGTGGTCCTGGTCGACCTGCTCATGCCGCGCCTGGACGGCACGGCGCTGCTGCACAGGATGGCCGAGGACGACGTCCTGCACGGCATCCCGGCGGTCGTCGTGTCGGTGGTGGCCGAGCAGCCGGGAGCGTCTCACCCGATGCTGTCGAAGCACGGACTGCGCAGGGACCAGCTCCTGGAGGCGATCCGGGAGGCCGTACGCGACAAGGCCGGGAGCGTGGGAGGTGACGGAAGTGGGGCTCATGCTTGACGCCGCGGCGACGGTGCTGGTGGTCGACGACGTCCCCACCAAGCGCTACATCCTGGCGAGCTGGCTGCGCCGTGGCGGGCACCGGGTCGTCGAGGCCGGCGGCGGTGAGGAGGCGCTGGCCGTCGTCGGCGCGCTCAAGCCCGACCTGGTCGTCCTCGACGTACGGATGCCCGACGTGGACGGCATCGAGGTGTGCGAGAAGATCAAGGCGGACCCGGAGACCGCCTCGATTCCGGTCATCCAGGTGTCCGGGAACGCCGTCACCCCGGCCGACCGCGCCGAGGGGCTGGAACGCGGGGCCGACGCGTACCTGTCGGAGCCGATCCAGCCCGACGAGTTCGCCGCGACGGTGCGGGCGACCCTGCGCTACTACCGGGCCCGGCAGCGTGCCGAGCGGATGGCGGCCAGGCTGAGCGAGCTGGCCGAGATCACGCTGGAGATGAACCAGGCGGAGGACTTCGAACGGCTCCTGTCGGCGGCCGCCGAGGGCTGCTCCCGCCTGCTGGAGCGCTACTCGCGGGTGCTGGCGATCCCGCCGGACGGGAGAGTGCGCAGGTTCTCCGCCCGGCCGGGAGAGCGCTCGACGGCACGGCCGGTCCATCCCGACACCCTGGACCGGCTCAGCACCATCTCCATCGGCGAGTGCCCCGGAGTGCAGACGTTCGAGATCGACAACGCGACCTGGGCCCGCGTCGTCCCCGACAGCGACGTCGTCGCGCGCGTGTCGGGCGTGCTGTGCCGTACGAAGACGGGCCGGCCGCCGGTGTTCCTCGGAGTGGAGACGGGATCGCCGCTCGACGGCGAGGAGCTGAGCCTGCTGCGGCAGCTCGGCCAGGCGCTGGCGCTGGCGGTGGACGCGGCCCGCGCCTACGCGGAGGAGCACATGATCGCGCTCACGTTGCAGCGCAGCCTGCTGCCCGCCGAGATCCCCCGGATCCCCGGCCTGCGGATCAGCGTGCGCTACCAGCCGGCGGTGGACAACGTGGAGGTGGGCGGCGACTTCTACGAGGTCCTGCCCCTCGGAGACCGGGTCCTGGTCGCGCTCGGCGACGTGCAGGGCCACTCACTGCACGCCGCCACCGTGATGGCGGAACTGCGCAACGCGCTGCGGGCGTCGGTGATCGACGCCGTCGATCCCGCCCGCTCGATGAGCCTGCTCAACGCCGTCCTGCTGCGCTACCACCCCGGCATGACGGCGACCGTCTGCCTGATGCTGATCGATCCCGCGACGGGGGACAGCGAGATCGTCAACGCCGGGCACATCCCGCCGCTGCTGGCCGGGAAGGGGGCGGCCTATCACCGGTTCGGCAACCTGCTGCTCGGCGTGGCCCACGAGCGGTATCGGGTGGACCGGGTCCGGCTGCACGAGGACGCCACCGTTCTGCTGTTCACCGACGGGTTGATCGAGGACCGCGACAAACTGCTCGACGAGAGCCTGGAGATCGCCCGGCAGCAGTCCGAGAACGTGGACGAGGACCTGGAGGGCTTCTGCGACCGGCTGATCGCCACCTTCGGCGCCCGCGAGGACGACGTGGCGCTGGTCGCCGTCCGCCGCGTGCCGTTCTGAGGCGTCGTCCACAGGCCGAGCGTCGTCCACAGGCGGGCCTGCCGCCGCCACGCCGGCCGCACGGGACCGAATAGCCTTGAACGCATGCGGAGCCCTTTGCTTGACACACCCGGCGCGGTGGCCGCGCAGGCGCCGGACGAGACGGTCGCGGCCCACTACGGCGATCCCTACGCCGAGCAGCGCGCGTTGGCCGCCGGGCGGGCGCTGGTCGACCGGAGCAATCGCGAGGTCGTGCGGATCGCCGGGCCCGACCGGCTGAGCTGGCTCAACAGCCTCAGCTCGCAGAAGCTCGACACGCTCCGGCCGGGCACGCCCACCCAGGCGCTGCTGCTCGACCCGCAGGGCCGCGTCGAGCACCACCTCACGCTCGTGGACGACGGCGAGGCCGTGTGGGCCCACGTGGAGCCGGGCACCTCGGCCGAGCTGGTCGCCTTCCTGGAGAAGATGCGGTTCATGCTGCGTGTCGAGGTCGCCGACGTCACCGCGGACTACGCGGTGGTCTCCCTCGCCCCGCCTGCTCCGGACGAGAGCGCCGACGGGCTCGGCGTGACCGTGGAGGGAGCCGTCGCGATCGGCGGCGACCTGCTCGTGCCGCGCGAGCGGCTGGGCGGCCTGCCGGACGCGCTGGGCCTGCGTCCCGCCGGTCTGTGGGCCTACGAGGCGCTGCGCATCGCCGCGCACGTGCCCAGGCTCGGGTTCGAGACCGACCACAAGACGATCCCCCACGAGGTCGGCTGGATCGACGTGGCCGTGCACCTGACCAAGGGGTGCTACCGGGGACAGGAGACGGTCGCCCGCGTGCACAACCTCGGCCACCCGCCCCGCCGCCTGGTCTTCCTGCACCTCGACGGCAGCGTGGACGAGCTGCCCCCGCACGGCGCCCCGGTGACCCTCGGCGTCGGCACGCCGGTCGAGGCCGAGCCGGAGGCCGCCGTGGAGGGCTCCGCCGAGCCCGGGCAGATCGGCTTCGTGGGCTCGTCGGCCCGCCACTACGAGCTGGGCCCGATCGCCCTCGCGGTCGTGAAGCGTACGGTGCCGGTGGACATCGACCTGCTGGCCGGCGGTGTGGCGGCGAGCCAGGAGGTCGTGGTGCCGCCGGACGCCGGGCGCAACGTGACGATCGACCCCGCCCTCCGCCGCCGTATCCGCTAGCGGGTTCTCAGCCGCGGACCCACCACCTGCGGGTGCACAGGGCCGCGAGCACGGCGCCCGCCGCGTTGAGGATCACGTCGTCCACGGAGCTCACCCGCCCGAGCCGCAGGCCGTACTGGAGGAGTTCGACGCCGAGCGAGGCGGTGGCCGCGACGGCGGCCACCGCCGCAAGCGAGGCCAAGCGCGCGGAGCGGACCGGGAGCATCGCGCCGAGCGCGGCGAAGACCAGGAGGTTGCCGCCGATCTGCACGACCGCCGCTCCCGGTGACAAGCGCGCGACCTGGCCCGCCAGGTCCACCAGGGGGACGACGTGCACGCCGTCCTCCGTCCCCGGGGTGAGGATCATCCAGATCCAGGGTGCGGTCCCGGCCACCATGACCACGTCCGCGAGGGACGCGCGGAGGGGAGTGGGATGTCCTCGGCGGGCGCGGCGGCGGGTGAGGAGCAGGACGGCGAGAGCGGCCACGGGAACGGCGCAGACGGTCGCGACGACGACATGTCCCCAGGTGCTCCACGCCTCCCGCATCCGATCATGATGGCAGGCCGGGGAGACCGCGCCGGTCAGACGTCCAGGACGAGGGTGATCGGGCCGTCGTTGGTGAGGGTGACCTTCATGTCGGCGCCGAAGACGCCCGTCTCCACCCGTGCGCCGAGCGCCCGGAGCTCGGCCACCACGGCCTCCACGAGGGGCTCGGCTACCGGGCCGGGCGCGGCCGCTTGCCAGGTGGGCCTGCGGCCCCTGCGCGCGTCGCCGTACAGCGTGAACTGGCTGATCACCAGCAGCGGCGCGCCGATGTCGGAGCAGGACTTCTCGCCGTGCAGGATGCGCAGTCCCCACAGCTTGGCGGCGAGCCTGGCCGCCTCGGCTCGCCCGTCGGTGTGGGTGACGCCCACGAGCACGAGCAGGCCGGGCTCGTCGATGGCGCCGACGACCTGACCCTCCACCACAACGGACGCGGAGCTGACCCGCTGTACGACCGCACGCATGGCCCCGAATTCTGCCACGCCCGGGGGGGCTTCATAGACTGCCCGTCATGTCGGAGATGGTCGTCGAGGTCGTCCGGTCGGGGTTCGTCGAGTCGGTGCACCGCGCCCGCGTGCACGTGATCGGGGCGGACGGCGCCCCGGTCATGGTGTGCGGGGACACCGCGAGCCTGGCGTCGCCACGCTCGGCCATGAAGCCCCTGCAGGCGCTCGCGATGGTGCGGGCCGGCCTGCCGCTCGAGAACGAACTGCTCGCGCTCGCCGCCGCGAGCCACAGCGGCGAGCCCTTCCACATCGACGGCGTACGGAAGATCCTCGCGGGCGCGGGGCTGGACGAGACCTTCCTGCGCTGCCCCGAGGACCTGCCCCTCGACGAGGAGGCGCGCCGCAGGGTCCTGCGGGAGCACGGCGACGCCCGCCGGATCCTGATGAACTGCTCGGGCAAGCACGCGGCGATGCTCGCCACCTGCGTGGTCAACGGCTGGCCGGTCGACGACTACCGCCATCCCGGCCACCCGCTGCAGCGGGCCATCCGCGTCACGGTGGAGGAGCTCACCGGCGAGAGGGTCGCGGCCACCGGTGTGGACGGCTGCGGCGCGCCGCTGTTCTTCGTCTCGATTGCGGGGGTGGCGCGCGCCTTCCGCACCCTCACGCTCGCCCCGGCCGGCACGCCGGAGCGGCGCGTCGCCGACGCGATGCGCGCGCACCCCGAGTGGACGAGCGGCACGACCCGGGCCGAGAACCTGCTGATGCGGGCCGTTCCCGGGCTGCTGGTGAAGTCGGGCGCGGAGGCGTTCGACGCCTTCGCCGATGCCGAGGGCCGGGCCGGGGCGGTGAAGATCGTGGACGGTGGCGGCCGGGCCCGCGTGCCGGTCACCGTCGCCGCCCTGCGCGCCGCCGGGATCGACGCCCCCGAACTGGCCGGGCTGGCCACCGCCCCGCTGTTCGGCGGCGGGGTCCCGGTCGGCGAGGTCCGCGTCCGTCCCGCCTGACCGGCTGCGGGTCACACCCACACGCGGTCGAGGAACGCCGCGATCAGGGGCGCGATCTCGGGGAGCCGGTCCTCCAGCGCGAAGTGACCGGTGTCGAGGACGTGCAGTTCGGCGTCGGGCAGGTCGCGCAGGTAGGCGCGGGCCCCCGGCTCGGGGAAGAACATGTCGTCGCGGCCCCACGTGATCAGGGTCGGCGGCCGGTGCTCGCGTAGCCAGGCCTGCCACAGCGGGTAGCGCGCCACGTTGCTCCGGTAGTCGAAGGCGAGCGCCACCTGGGCCTCCTTGCGCCCCGGCAGGTCGAGGAAGTGCTGGTCGAGGGTCCATCCGTCGGGGGCCACCAGCCGGGGATCGGCCGTGCCGCCCTCGTACTGGCCGCGGGTCATCTCCAGCGTCAGCAGCGCCCGTACCTTGTCCTCGTCGCCCTCGACGTCCGGACGCAGCGCGATGAAGGCGCGGGCGCCGTCCGACAGGCCCTCCTCGTACGCGTTGCCGTTCTGCACGACGAGGCCGGCGATCCACTCGGGGTGCCGGGTCGCCAGCCGGAATCCCACCGGGGCGCCGAAGTCGAAGACGTACATGACGAACCGGGTCAGCCCGAGCCGTTCGACGAAGCCCTCCATCACGGCGGCGAGGTTGTCGAAGCTGTAGGTGAAGCCCGCGGGCGCCTCGGTGTGCCCGAAGCCGGGGTAGTCGGGCGCGATCAGCCGATAGCGGGATCCGAGCACGTCGATGAGCCGCCGGAACTGGTGTGACGCGGACGGGAATCCATGCAGCAGCAGCATCACGGGGGCGTCGTCGCCGCCCTCGTCCGGCACGGACTCGCGGTAGAAGACCCGCACGTCCCCGACCTCGACGTGCCGGTGGAGCGTGCGCGGAACGGTGATCAGCGTCATGACTAATGCCTCCTGGCGATAATGATGCATTAGTTCTAGCCCCTGGCGACCTAATGCGTCAACCGATGGAGATAGCATTAGCGTCATGAGTGACCTGGTCCCCTTCACCGGGGAGCCGCTCGCCCTCGACCTGGTCAACACCCGGCCGCACACGCAGGACGGCCCGGCCGACCTGATCGCCACCGCCGAGGGGCTGCGCACCTGGCTGGGCCTGCAGGCCGACCGGCTCGGCGGCGCGCTACCGGAGGGCGGGGAGGCGCGGCTCGCGGACGACGACCTCGCCGCCGCGGTGAGCGCGGTGCAGGAGGTGCGTGAGCACGCGGCGGCCGCGATCGACCAGGCGCGCCGGGGCCTGCGGCCGCCCGAGGACGCGCTGCGCGGCCTCAACAGGGCGCAGCGTGCCGCACCCGCCGTCCGCGAGCTGGCCTGGGACGGCGCGGCCGTGACCGCCCTGCCGCGCAGGGACGGCCCGCCGGGCGCCCGGCTGGCGGCGGTGCTCGCCGAGGCGGTCGCGGAGCTGCTGACCGACCCTGCGGTCACGGCCGTGCGGGAGTGCGCCGCCGACGACTGCGTGATGCTGTTCCTGCCCGCCCATCCGCGCCGGCGCTGGTGCTCGGCGGCGCGGTGCGGCAACCGGGCCCGTGTCGCCCGGCACTACCGGCGTCACCGCGCCGTCGGCTCCGACTCTTAGGGGGTTACAAGGAGCGAAACTGGCGCGAGGTCGAGATCGCCCCCGAGGTGGTCATGACGAACGTCCGCATCGAGTCGGCGAACCTCGACAGGTCCCACTCGGCGGGGCCCTGGTACCAGTACAGATGGTCGGTCTGCCGCCCGTTGCCGTCGAACGCGCTGACCACCCGCGCCCACCGGTCCACGCTGTCGAAGATCACCGCGTACGGCAGGTAGCGGGAGAACAGTTCCACGCGCTGGCCGGCGGGGACGTCGTCGACGCTCGCCCCGGTGAGGTACTCCCGGAAGCCGAGCGTGTGCGCCAGGGCCGCGGCGCCCTTGGCCGTCTTGGCCGGCATGTACTGGGCGCCGAAGGCCAGGGCGGCTCCGGCGATGATCAGGGCGAGTCCGAGCAGGCCGTAGGTCGTGAACCAGGCGAGCAGGACGGTGGCGATCACCCCGAGCACGACCACGGCCAGGCCGAGGGTCGTCCAGCGCGACCGGGTGGAGTCGGGCCGCCGGGCGAACCAGCCCTGCGTCACGACGTCCTGATACAACGCGTCGCGCACCGTGGACAGGCGGGCGGCGAACGAACCGTGCAGCTCCGACAGCAGCACCCGGTCGCGGCCGTCGAAGATCGCGTCGTAGAGGGCCCGCTCGTAGGGCAGCAGGTGGCCGACCGGGGCGCCGGGCAGCTTGATCAGGCACCAGTCGGGGGTGTCGTAGGTCTGGCGCGGCTGCTCGTCGATCCGCAGGAAGTTGCGCACGGCGAGGTCCACGATGGTCGCGGTCACGTCGACCACGTCGGCCTGCTCGTCGAACAGCGTGCCGATCTGCCCGGGACGCACGCCGTCCGGAGGAGTGAAGTGCCCGCCGCGATGGCCGCTGACCGGGCCAGACTCGCTGCCGACCACGCGGGCGTCGCGGCCCCGCGTCCAGTAGAGCAGCCCCACGCCGCCCAGCAGGAGCACCAGCAGCGCCGCCAGGGAGCCGCCGGTCACCGCGTTCAGCGTGAACGCGTTGGACAGCTCGAACCTGCGCTCCAGGATCGGCCGGGCCCCCGTCGCGCCCTTCGGATAGCCGACGACGACCGTGAGCGTCTGGCCCTCCCCGAGGCCCTGCTGTTCGAAGGTGGAGGTGGTGCCGGTCTCCTCGGCCGAGGCACTCGTGCAGGCGATGGCCGCGCTCAGCTCACCGGCGAAGCAGGACAGGTTCTGCACCCGGCCCGGGCCGGTCACGGTGACGACCGCGTCCTGCACGGGGCCCGACACCGCGAACCAGCGCAGTTCCTCGCCCGACGCCGTGGGCGTCACGGCGCCGGTCACGTCGTACTCCACCGTGCCCTTGAACGTCAGGGTCTTCCCGTCGTAGGAGCCGCCCTTGACGTTGGAGATGCGGTAGACGCGGTCGTGGCCGTCGTCGTAGCGGGTCCGGGTGAGCGGCGTGCGCCGCACCGTCTCGCCGGCGGGGGTGACCGTCTCCTTCACGTGGAGCACCCCGTTCTCGCGGAGCTCCATCGTCACCTCGTCCTTCGCCGGAGGCGCGGAAGCCGCGGTGACGGCGTGCGCGGGGGAGGCGGCGAGGACGGCGAGCAGTGCCGCCAGTCCGAGCCGGCGCGCGAGATCCACCATGAGCCGCAACCCTACCGGTCCCGGTGCTCCAACTGGGGATCGGATGCGGGCCGGCGGACCGGTCAGGAATCGAGAAGCACGGGGAACACCGCGGCCCGTAACGTCGTCGGCATGGAACTCACTCTTCACTACTGCTACATCACGGTCGACGACGGCGACGCGGCGCTCGCCTTCTATCGGGACGTGCTCGGCCTCGAGCTGCGTAACGACGTCGGGTATGAGGGCGCCCGCTGGCTGACCATGGGCCCGCCGTCCCAGCCGGACGTCAACATCGTCCTCGAGACCGTCAACGCCGACCCGACCGCCTCCCCGGAGGACCGCGCGGCGCTGAGCGACCTGCTCGCGAAGGGCCGGCTGCGCGCCGTCGTCTTCGCCACCCCCGACTGCGACGCGACCTTCGAGCAGATCCGCGAGTCCGGCGCCGAGGTCCTGCAGGAGCCGATCGACCAGCCGTACGGCGTCCGCGACTGCGCCTTCCGCGACCCGGCGGGCAACATGATCCGCTTCCAGCAGCTCGGCAAGGGCTGACGCGGCGGCGCCGCCGGTGGCCGGTGCCGTGCGAGACGGGGGTGTCCTCCTGCGTGACCAGGAGGGCGCCCCCTTCGGCGGGCCGCATCGGATGGGTAGGGTAACCGTCCATGGGACACACCCGGTTGTACCGGAACGGGACCCTTGAGGCCGAAGGCTTTCCGGTCGCCGACGTCTCCGAGCACGTCAAGGACCCGTCGGCGGTGGTGTGGTTCGACATGTGCGCCCCCACCGAGGAGGACCTCCACGCCATCAGCGAGGAGCTGGGGCTGCACGCCCTGGCCGTGGAGGACGCGCTCCAGCACCGGCAGCGGCCCAAGCTCGACGTCTACGACAGCCACATGTTCCTCAGCGTCTACGCGGCGGCCTTCGACAGCGGGTCCGGCCAGGTGCGGATCGCCCCCGCCGCCGCCTTCATCACCAAGAACGCGCTGGTCACCGTACGCCAGTCGGACGACTTCTCCATCGACGAGGTGGTCCGGCGCTGGGACGAGGGGGCGGCCCTGGCCCGGTACGGCGTCGCGTTCCTGCTGCACGGCCTGCTCGACTACGTGGTGGACAGCCACTTCGAGACCGTCGAGGCCATGGACGAGCAGGTCGAGGACCTCGAGGGGACGGTGTTCGGCGACCGGCCGGTCGGCCCCGAGGACCAGCGGCGCACGTTCGAGCTGCGCAAGAGCCTGGTGACGCTGCGCCGGATCGTGATGCCCATGCGGGAGGCCGTGAACACGCTCCTGCGCCGCAACGGCCTGAGCGGCGACGGCGAGATGACGCCGTACTTCCAGGACGTGTACGACCAGGTGCTGCGGGCCACGGAGTGGACCGAGTCGCTGCGCGACCTTGTCAGCAACATCCGCGAGACGCACCTGACCATGCAGGGCAACCGGATGAACCTCATCATGAAGCGGGTGACGAGCTGGGCCGCGATCATCGCGGTGCCCACCCTGATCACCGGCTTCTACGGCCAGAACATCCCGTTCCCCGGCTTCGGGCACTCGTCGGGCTTCTGGACGTCCACCGCGCTGATCGTCGTCGCCTCGGCCGCGCTCTACCGAGTGTTCCGGGCCCGCGACTGGCTCTGACCCGGGCGCCTCACCGGCCTTTCACCACGGCCCGTACGGCCCCTGGTTGCCGCCGCCCCGATAGTCGTTGACCGCGGGCTTCACATCGGCGAGGTAGATGCCCGCCGCGATGACGGCGGCGATCGTGAAGATGTTGGGCAGCCCCATGCCCATGCCCAGGTAGTTGATCGCGGCGGCGAAGGTGAACAGCGTCGCGAGGCCGAGGATGATCAGCCAGAGCCGCTTGGTCTGCTTGCCGGCCGCGGGGAAGGCGCGTGCGGGGATCCGCAGGGCGTGCACCAGCGCCCAGCCGGACAACACGAAGGCCCCGACGGAAAGCAGCCAGAAGATGATGTCGAGGATGCCGTACAGCCCGAACATGGACTCTCCCACACGGTGACAGTCGCTGACGCCCCCAGACTAGTGGGCGGCGCCGACACGTGGCGCGGGCGCCGAGGGCCGGTCCCCGCGAACTTCCCGACCGGCAGCCGCGGACGTCCGCGAAACGGCGGCGGCCCGCCTCCCCTGAGGGAAGGCGGGCCGCAGCCGTGTGTTCGCGTGGGCCGCGGATCAGCCCTGGGCCGTGGTGGCGCGGGCGCGACCGGTCCGCTTGGAGGTGGTCTCGGCGGCGATCGCCGGCTCGGCGGTCTCCGAGACCTCCGTCAGCTCCAGCGCGGCCTCGCCGCTCACCCGGCTGACGACCTTGCGGCCACGGCTGGCCAGGTCGTCGTACAGCCGGTTGAACCGGGCGGCGGCGGCGTCGGCGTAGCCCTTCGCCTTCTCCGGCAGCTCGCGCGCGACGACCTCCGCCTTGTCCTGCACGGTGGAGGCGTAGGCGCGGGCCTTCTCCACGGCGTAGTCGCCGGCGCCCGTGAGCGCGTAGAACGGCTTGGACTCCGTGATCTTCTTGGCCTGGGTCGTGATGGTCATGAGCTATCCTTCCTTCGAATCCGGTGTAATGCCGTCGCGTGGGAGAACCGGGTCGTCCCCGAGATGCTCAGCCGATTGCGGCGGCTGGGCGGTGTCGGCCCGGTTCTCCTTACGGAACGACTCGTAGATGTCGATCAGCACCTGGCGTTGCCGCCCGGTGAGTGTGACGTCGGCCCGGATCGCGGCCAGCACGTCGCTGTGCGGCTCGCGGTCCTCGATGAGACCGGCCTGGACGTAGAGCGCCTGGGCGGAGATGTGCAGACCCTTCGCGATCTGGTTCAGGATCTCCGCGCTCGGCTTGCGCAGGCCCCGTTCGACCTGGCTCAGGTAAGGGTTGGACACCCCGGCCTGCGCGGCGAGCTGACGAAGCGAGATCTTCGCCTGCTGCCGCTGCTGGCGGATGTACTCACCGAGCGAGGCGACCTTGGGCAGTTCCATACCCCCAGTCTGCCTCGCACTGCTTGCAATTGCAAACTCGGTGGACAATTCCAGCTAGCACCCATGGTTCGGCAAGCAAACGGTTCAGCCGGGAAGCAGCCACAGCAGCGGGGCGCTGGTGGCGAGCACGACCGATCCGGCCAGGATCAGGAAACGGTGGGCGACCGGAAGCGCGACCTCGGGCCGTACGAGCCGGTCGACCCTGGCCATCACGCTGGACGGCGCGGACACGCCGAGCGCGCCCTGCGGCGTGGGCAGCGCGGCCGAGGTGCCGAAGCGCAGCAGGGCGGTGGCCAGCCTGCGGGGGCAGCACCGCTGCCTGGCACGGTCGTCGGCGGCCATCTCGACCAGCAGCTCGACCGACGCCTGCGCGTCGCGGACCAGCTTCGACCACGGCAGCGCGCGGCGCAGCGCGGCGAACGGCAGCAGCACCAGGTCGTGGCGCTCGCGCACGTGGGCGGCCTCGTGCGCCAGCACGGCCTCCAGCTCCGCGGACGACAGCAGGTGCAGCGTCCCGTCGCTGATGACGACCTGCGACTTGAGCCCCGGCAGGCAGTAGGCGGCGGCCCCGGGGAAGTCGACCACCCGCACGCCGGGCACGGCCGGCTCGTCCCTGGCGACCAGCGCGAGCAGGAGCCGGTGCCGCCGGCGGGCACGCAGCGTCTGCGCCCCGGCCGCGAGGGGCAGGGCCACCAGCACCGCGAGCAGCGACAGGCCGGCGACCAGCGCGGCCAGCCGCAGGTAGTCGTACGGCTGGCGCACGCCGAACTCCACGCTCAGCAGGAACTCCGCGAGCCCGTGCACGACGCCCTTGCGGTAGGGGTCGAGCGCGAAGGCGAGCAGGGCGCCGATGGAGGCGAGCCCCCAGGTCAGCCCGAGTGACTGCCACAGCAGGATCGCCGTGCGCGGGGCGCGCCAAGTCCAGCGCGCGAACGTCAGCCGCCACGCGGCCACCGCGCAGATCGTCGCGAGCGCCGCTAAGACCGCCGCCGCGATCACTCTTCCTCCAGCTCCGTGAGGGCTTTCAGCAGGATCTCGGCCTCGGACCCGGAGACGGCGCGGGCGAAGCGGGTCAGCGCCGCGTCGCGGTCGCCGGTCAGGTCCAGGGCCTCGAGCATCAGCTCGGCGACGTACGCGTCACGGCTCGCGGCGGGCTGATAGCGCCAGGCGCGGCCGTCGCGGGTGCGGGTGAGGAAGCCCTTGCGGGAAAGCCGGTCGAGCACGGTCATCACGGTCGTCGGCGCGAGGTCGCGGTCCTCGATGAGGCGTCCCACCTCGCGCGCGGTGAGCGGGGTGTTCTCCGCCCAGAGGATGTCCATGATGCTGCGTTCGAGCTCTCCCAGTCCCTTCACGTCTTTCAGCCTACCTGGGGTAGTACTACGTCCCGTAGAGAGGTGGGAGGCATGAAAATCGTTCTGGTCGAAGGAGACATCACCGAGCAGCGGGTGGACGCGATCGTCAACGCGGCCAACTCGTCGCTCATGGGCGGCGGAGGGGTGGACGGCGCCGTCCACCGGCGCGGCGGCCCGGAGATCCTCGAGGAGTGCCGGGCGCTGCGCGCCTCCCGGTACGGGAGGGGACTGCCGACCGGGCAGGCGGTCGCGACCACCGCGGGGCGCCTGCCCGCGCGATGGGTGATCCACACGGTCGGGCCCGTGTACTCGCGGAGCGAGGACCGATCCCACTTGCTCGCCTCCTGCTATCGGGAGTCGCTCGTCGTCGCCGACGCGCTGGGCGCCGGCACGGTGGCGTTCCCCGCGATCTCCACGGGGATCTACCGGTGGCCGGTCGAGGACGCCGCCCGCATCGCGATCGCCGCGGTACGGCAGGCCGCCCCGACCGTCGTCGAAGAGGTGCGTTTCGTGCTCTTCACCACCGCAGCCTATGCGGTCTTCGAATCGGCCCTACGGGACATCGGATAAGCATTGGGCCAAAACTTTCACAGCCACTTGAGCATGTAGATCTCGTCGCGGTCGTCACCGGGGGTCACCCGGATCGAGCGGGGCACCCGGCCGACCTCCCGGTAGCCCACGCTCGCGTAGAAGCGGTCGACCCCGGTGCCGCCGCGGCAGGTGAGCTGTAACGCCTCCAGGCCGAGCGACCTGGCGGCGTCGTCGGCGGCGAGCAGCAGCGCCCTGCCGTACCCCTTGCCCTGGTGCTTGGGGTGCACCATGACCCGCAGCAGCCACCGCCAGTGCGCCCGCAGGCCCGAGCCGTTGTCGCCCAGGATGAGCCAGGCGCCTACGGCGCCGTCGTCGCCGAACCCGACCAGGAGGCTGTCGGGGGCCTGCGGCCCGGCGGCCGCGCGGGTGCGGGCGAACGCCCTGTCCGCCGTCGGCCTGATGTCGTCCGGCGTCACGGGAGGCACGAAACCCACCGCACCGCCCGCGTTGGTCACCTCCGCCCAGCAGCTCAGGAGCTCCTCGAAGAGCTCGGGGGTCATCTCCGGGTCGACGACGAAACGCATGGGCGGGACGTTACCAACCGCCCCGTCCGTCAACCGCGGGGGGAGACGCTGCTCCAGGGCAGGGTGAGCTCGCCGAGCCGCCAGCGGCCGGGGCCGCCGGTGGGCGGGGTCGCCTCCACCGGCCAGTCCCGCGCCAGCAGCTCGGCCGTCCTGATCCAGCGCTGCCGGGCGCCGTACGCGCCGAAGGAGGCGCAGGTCGCCCAGGCGCGGTCCCAGTCCGTCAGGAACGCGTGGACGCGCTCGCCCGGGACGTTGCGGTGGATCAGCGTCTTCGGCAGGCGCTCGGCCAGGTCGGAAGGCCGTTCGAACCCGGTGAACCGGGCCGCGAAGGTGAGCGTGCGCGGCCCCTCGGCGCCGAGCGCCACCCAGGTCGCCCGATGGCCGACCTCCGAGCAGGTGCCCTCGACGAGCACGCCCGAGGGGTGCAGCCTGGCCCGCAGCCGGTCCCAGTGCTCCCACGCCTCGGCCTCGCCGTACTGCCGCAGCACGTTGAACGCGCGCACGATCATCGGCGGGCGGGGGACCGGCAGCTCGAAGCCGCCCCTGACGAACGACAGCCCCTCCCGCTCGTACGGCTTGGCCGCCGCGACCCGCTCGGGGGCGATCTCCACGCCCACCACCTCGACCGTGCGGCAGACCCGGCGCAGCCGGGTGAACAGCTCGGTCGTCGTGGTGTGCGACGCGCCGTAGCCGAGGTCCACCACCAGCGGCGCGGTCCCCGCGCGGGCCGAGCGCAGCAGCGGGCCGTACACGGCGGCGATCCAGCGGTCGCAGCGGCGCAGCCGGTTGTGCCCGGTGGTCCCGCGCGTGACCGTCCCGACGGGCCGGACCGGCCTCATGACCCTGCGCTCATGTCCCCGGCGCCACCCGGTGCACCTTGTGCTGGGCGGCCTGCGCCCGCGGCCGGACGACCAGCCTGTCGATGTTCACGTGCGACGGGCGGGTCACGGCGAAGGCGATCACGTCGGCGACGTCGTCCGCGCTCAGCGGGTCGGGGACGCCCTCGTACACCTTGGCGGCCCGCTCGGCGTCGCCGCGGAAGCGGGTCACGGCGAACTCGTCGGTCATCACCATGCCCGGCGCGATCTCGACGACCCGCACCGGGTCGCCGCACAGCTCCAGGCGGAGGGTCTCGGTCATCGAGGTCTGCGCGTGCTTGGCCGCGCAGTAGCCGCCGCCCCCCTCGTACGACACGAACCCGGCAGTCGAGGTGAGCATCACCAGCACGCCGTCCCCCGACTCGACGAGCTTCGGCAGCAGGGCCCTGGTCATGCGCAGCGACCCGAGCACGTTCACGTCGTACATCCGCTGCCAGTCGTCCACCCGGCCCTCGGCCACCGGCTCGAGCCCGAAAGCGCCGCCCGCGTTGTTCACCAGGACGTCGCAGCGGTCCAGCGAGGCGGCCAGCGCGTCCACCGACGCCTGGTCGGTCACGTCCAGCGTCACCGGGCGCAGGCCGGGCACCTCGTCCGCGAGCTTGTCGAGCCGGTCCCGCCGTCGCGCCGCCGCCACGACCCGGTACCCCTCCGCGGCGAGCCGGCGGGCCGTCGCCTCGCCGATGCCGCTGCTCGCACCGGTCACCACCGCGGTCTTGACCACGGTCTCGGTCCCCGCGGGATTGGTCATCGTCACCGCCATCGTCCTTCCACCCTGCCTCGATCGGCAGGCGACATCCTCTCAGGGCCCCCCGATCTCACCGATGTCGGGGAATCCAGTGATGATTTTGGTGGTTATAAAGCCTTCGGAGGTGGTTCGGGTGTCGGTGTTACGGCGTCGGGTCAACCGCGTCGCGACCATCAGCGTGCACACGTCCCCGCTGGACCAGCCGGGCACCGGGGACGCGGGCGGCATGAACGTCTACATCCTCGAGGTCGCCAAACGCCTCGCGGCGCTGGGCATCGAGGTGGAGATCTTCACCCGCCGCACCGCCCGTGACCTTCCTCCGGTCACCGAGCTGAGCCCGGGCGTGCTCGTGCGCCACGTGACCGCCGGGCCGTACGAGGAGCTCGACCGCGCCGATCTCCCGGGACAACTGTGCGGTTTCCTGTCCGGCGTGCTGCGCACGGAGGCGATGTACGACCCCGGCAGGTACGACGTCATCCACTCGCACTACTGGCTGTCGGGCCAGGTGGGGTGGCTGGCCAAGGAGCGCTGGGGCGTGCCGCTCGTGCACACCATGCACACCATGGCCAAGGTGAAGAACGCGCTGCTCGCCGAGGGCGACAAGCCCGAGCCGGCGATGCGCGTGCTCGGCGAGGAGCAGGTCGTGGAGGTCGCCGACCGCCTGGTCGCCAACACCGCCGCCGAGGCCGAGGAGCTGATCAGCCTGTACGGCGCGCCCCGCGAGCGGGTGGCGGTCGTCAACCCCGGCGTGAACCTCGCCGTCTTCCAGCCCGCGTCCAAGGGCGCCGCGCGCCGCCGCCTCGGCCTGCCGCAGGACGCCCACGTGCTGCTGTTCGTGGGCCGCATCCAGCCGCTCAAGGCCCCCGACGTGCTGCTCAGGGCCGCCGCCCGGATGCTCGTGGAGGACCCCTCGCTGCGGTCGCGGCTCGTCGTGGCCTGCGTGGGCGGGCCCAGCGGCAACGGCCTCGCCCATCCCTCCCTGCTCAGCGACCTCGCGGCCGAACTCGGCATCGCCGACGTCGTACGGCTCGCGCCGCCCGCGCCGCAGCCGGAGCTCGCCGACTGGTATCGGGCCGCCGACGTGACCGTGGTGCCCTCCTACAACGAGTCGTTCGGGCTGGTCGCGCTGGAGTCGCAGGCGTGCGGCACGCCGGTCGTCGCGGCGGCGGTCGGCGGCCTGCGCACGGCCGTCAAGGACGGCGTGTCCGGCGTGCTGGTGGCGGGACACGATCCGCACGACTGGGCGCGCGAGCTGGCGGTGCTGGCCCGGCGCCCGGACCGGCTCGCCGAGCTGGCCGCGGGCGCCGTGCCGCACGCCAGGGCCTTCGGCTGGTCGGCGACCGCCGCCCGGCTGGCCGACGTGTACACCGGCGCCATGGCCCAGCTCCACCGGACCCCCATCGCGGTCAACTCATAAGGTGGGGCGTATGAGACCGGATCTGGAAGCCGTCATCGCGTCGGCGCTGGAGTCCGCCGAGCTGTCCTACGAACGGCCGAAGCCGGGCGCGTTCCTGGTCAAGCTGCCGGGCCAGCACAAGCTCGCCACGCTGACCTGGCTCGTCATCGGCGACCAGGCGCTCAACATCGAGGCGTTCTTCTGCCGGCAGCCCGACGAGAACCACGCCGAGTTCTACCGCTGGCTGCTCCACAAGAACGGCTCGATGTACGGCGTCCACTTCGCCGTCGACGACACGGGCGACGTGCACCTGGTCGGCCGGCTGCCGCTGGACGCGGTGACCGAGGAGGAGATCGACCGGGTCCTCGGCTGCGTTCTCACCTACTCGGACGAGTCGTTCGACCGCGCACTCGAGCTGGGCTTCGCGACGTCCATCAGGCGCGAGTGGGAGTGGCGGGTCAAGCGCGGCGAGTCGCTGGCCAACCTCAGGGCCTTCGCCCGGGTGGTCGAGTCCTGACCAACGGGACGTCCGCCGCACGCCGATAGGATTGGCCGCATGGCGACTTTGGTGCTGCTGCGGCACGGCGAGAGCGAATGGAATGTCAAAGGCCTGTTCACCGGCTGGGTGGACGTCACACTCTCGCCGACCGGCGAGGAGGAGGCGCGGCGCGGCGGTCAGCTGCTCCTGGAGGCCGGCATCCGGCCCGACGTGGTGCACACCTCGGTGCTCACCCGGGCCATCAAGACCGCCAACATCGCGCTTGAGGCGGCCGACCTGCTGTGGCTCCCGGTCAAGCGCTCCTGGCGGCTGAACGAGCGCCACTACGGCGCGCTCCAGGGCAAGGACAAGGCCCAGACCCGCGCGGAGTTCGGTGACGAGCAGTTCATGCTGTGGCGCCGGTCCTATGACGTGCCGCCGCCGCCGATCGCCGACGACGACGAGTACTCCCAGCTCGGTGACGGCCGCTACTCCCAGCTGCCCTCGGAGCTGGTGCCGCGCACCGAGTGCCTCAAGGACGTCGTGGGGCGCATGCTGCCGTACTGGTACGACGACATCGTGCCGGACCTCGCGGCCGGCCGCGACGTGCTGGTGGTGGCGCACGGCAACTCGCTGCGCGCGCTGGTCAAGCACCTGGAGGGCATCAGCGACGCCGACATCGCGGGCCTGAACATCCCCACCGGCATCCCGTTGCGCTACGAGCTGGACGCCGACTTCCGCCCGGTCGGCAAGGGCGAGTACCTCGACCCCGAGGCCGCCAAGGCCGCCATCGAGGCCGTCGCCAACCAGGGCAAGAAGTAACCTCCACGTCTCCCGCCAAGGCCGCGCCCCTCACCAGGGGTGCGGCCTACTTGTAGACGACCGGCTTCTTCGCCCTGCCGGGGAACACCTGGACCAGGAGTTCGACGGCGCCGTCCGGGGGATAGGCCACCTGGTAGACGAGCTTGCGGCCGCGCAGGTGGACTCTCACGCGGTACGAACCCGCGCCGCGTACGGTGAGCCCCTTCAGCGTCGGCCCTTCCCCGCCGCCCAGTTGCAGGGACCCGGTCGGGCTCTCGTACCCCACCTCGACCACCTCCTCCCAGCCTCTGACCTCCAGCGGCGGACGCCGGGTGTAGGACTCGACGGTCACGCAGGCGGAACCGGCCTCATCGGCGGCCCAGATCGCCAGCGCGCCCTGGCCGCTTCCCACCAGGTCCTTCACCAGGTCAGGGGGATTGCCCTCGTAGCCGTCCTCCCAGCCTTCGATGGTCCAGAACTCGGTCCACAAGGTGGCCCGGCGCTGCCGTACGGGCCTGATCTTCGGCCGGTGCCGGGGATGCGCCGCGCAGGCGCGCTCCTCCCGGGCGACGTACGCGTCCGACTCCGCCTGCCACTGATCTTCCTCCGCCTGCCGCGCGCGGGCCACGGCCGGGCACAGACTCGGCAGCACGATCGCCAGGGACGCCTGCGGGGCCTCTCGAACGGCCCGAGCGCCGGTGTCGCCCCCGTGCCGGGTCGCCAACGCGCACAGGTGGCGCCCCTGGCCGAGGACATCCCGGTCGGAGACCCCGTCCCACCTCTCAAGGCCCGAGCTGTACCGGTGATCGTGACCGCGGACCGCGCAGAGGAAGTCCCTCTCCGTCGCGCTCAGCCTCGTGACCGTGTCGTCGCCGAATCCGGGACAACCGAGTTCCCACTCCGCGCTCACCTTCCCGGGCGGGGCCGACGCCGCCGGGAGGAGGACGCCCGCGGTCACCGTCAGGACGCCCGCCGCCGTACGGACGACCGGGCCCCGCCGCACGAACGCGCGCCGGGGAGCGCGTACGGCGAGCAGGACGAGGATCGGCGGAAGGCAGTCGTAGAGCCTCCACGCGAACTGCTGGGACAACAGCTCGGGCGGCCCCCAGATCTGCGTGCACGCGGGGCCGAGCGCCGCGTCCAGCGTGGGAAGCAGGAAGTCGGGGAGGTTGAGGACGAGCAGGACGACGGCCACGCACCGGCCGATGATCCTGCCCAGTCCGATCCGCCCACTTCGCAGGCTCAGCCACCAGCCCGCGAAGCCCAGGACGATCAGCGGTGCACCGTCGTACGAGAAGAGGGGAAAGGCCTTGACGGGATAGGCCCATGGAGAGACCTGGTCGTAGATGTCCCACCCGAGGCAGGAGCCCTGGGACATCGACAGGTAGCTCCGGCTGCCGTAGTCGCCGGTCAAGGTCCATATGACCCAGAAGAAGAGGGCAGGAGCGACTGCGGTCAGCGTCGCCGCCGCCCAGAGCGCCCATGATCGTCTCGGCACGAGAGCGAAGACTATTCGGCACGTGCGACAAACGACCCGCAGTTCGCAAATGTGTGAGGGGCCCGTCGGCGCCCCGAGCGACGCGGAAAGCCCCGGCCCCCCGAGGACCGGGGCTTTCGCGCCCCCGTTCGCCGCAGCGTCAGCCGGCGAGGGCGTCCGTGTCGCGCGTACCCGTGACGAGGTACACCACGTCGCGGGCGACGCGTACGGCGTGGTCGGCGTACCGCTCGTAGTAGCGGCCGGCCAGAGTGATGTCGATGGCGGCCTCGATCCCGTGCTCCCAGTCCTTGGAGAGCAGGACGCGGAACAGCCGGCGGTGACGGCGGTCCATCGCGTCGTCGTCCTCCTCCAGCTCCTTGGCGAGGTCGATGTCGCGGGAGGCGATGCAGCTGCCCGCCTTGGTGATCAGGTTCTCGGCGATGGCGCCCATCTCGACGAACGTGTCGCGCAGCTCGGCCGGGATGGCGGACTCGGGATGGCGCATCCGGGCGAGCTTCGCGATGTGCTCGGCCAGGTCGCCCATGCGCTCCAGGTCGGCGGCCATCCGCAGGGCGGTGATGACGGTACGCAGATCGACCGCCACCGGCTGCTGCGTGGCCATCAGCTCGAAGATCGAGGCCTCGAGTTCCTGGTGCAGCCGGTCGACCTCGGCGTCCTGGGAGATGACGCTCTCCGCCAGCTGCAGGTCGGCGTCGAGCAGGGCGGTCGTCCCCCTCGACATGGCCGACCGCACCAGGCGGGTCATCTCCACCAGGCGGTCGGTCAGGGCCGCAAGCTCTTCGTGATAGGCGTCGCGCATGGCCGCCACGCTACGCGCGCGCCGATGAACGAATCCCGACCGCCGGATGAACTTTTCCGGAAACAGGGCTGTCGTGCCAGGTCGGACAGGTGGAAGAACGAGAAATGCCGCCTAGGCTGCTGAATGTGAACGAGTTGCTGGCGAGCCTGGCGGCGATGGGCGGATTTGTCCTCGGCTCCTTCGTCATGCTCGCGATCCGACGGCAGGCGGACAAGCCCCGCACGCCGGAACCGGTGGACGACGGCCTGCCTCCGGGGGTGGCGTCGGTGCTCGCCGTGCTGCCCTCCTCGGCGGTCGTCCTCGACCGAGAGGACCGGGTGCTGCGCGCCAGTTCGGCCGCGCGCGCCTTCGGCCTCGTACGCGGGGAGTCCCTGATGGCCGCCGAACTGCTCGCGCTGGCCAGGAAGGTCCGCAGGGACGGCGAGATCCGCGAGAGCGAGATAGAGACCGCCGGCCGCAAGTTCGGGCAGGAGTCCACGTCGTTCGCGGTGCGGGTGGCTCCGCTCGGCTCCCACGGACAGGTGCTCGTGCTCGCCGAGGACCAGACCGAGCGGCAGCGGGTCGAGGCGGTGCGCAGGGACTTCGTCGCGAACGTCAGTCACGAGCTCAAGACGCCGGTCGGCGCGCTGAGCCTGCTCGCCGAGACGATCCAGGACGCGGCCGACGACCCCGAGGCCGTGAAGCGGTTCGCCGGCCGGATGCAGCACGAGGCCGCCCGCCTGACCTACCTGGTGCAGGACCTGATCACGCTGTCGCGGATCCAGGGCGGCGAGCCCATCCCGGCGCCCGCCCAGGTGCCCGTGGACGAGACCGTGCACGAGGCCATCGACCGGTGCAACACGAAGGCCTCGGCGAAGGACATCACGCTCGTCGCGGGCGGCACCGAGGGCCTGAAGGTCTGGGGAGACGAGGAGCTTCTCGTCACCGCGCTGCGCAACCTCATCGACAACGCCGTCGCCTACAGCCCCGAGCACACCCGCGTCGTGATCAGCGCCAGGCCGGCCGGGAACGCCGTCGAGGTGAGCGTGAGCGATCAGGGCATCGGCATTCCGGAAAGCGCCCAGGAGCGCATCTTCGAGCGGTTCTTCCGCGTCGACGCGGCCAGGTCGCGCGCCACCGGTGGCACCGGGCTCGGCCTCGCGATAGTCAAACACGTGGCCGTCGCCCACGGCGGCGAGGTCGCGGTGTGGAGCAAAGAGGGCTCCGGTTCGACCTTCACTCTTCGCCTTCCCGCGTTCGGCGGTCAGGCGGTCCCCGTACCAAGCACGACCATCCCCCAGGAGGCCGCTAAGTGACTCGGGTACTCGTCGTCGAGGACGAGGAGTCGTTCTCGGACGCCTTGTCGTACATGCTGAGGAAAGAGGGGTACGAGGTCGCGGTGGCGGCCACCGGCCCCGACGCGCTGGACGTGTTCGACCGCAACGGCGCCGACCTCGTCCTGCTCGACCTGATGCTCCCGGGCCTGCCCGGAACCGAGGTGTGCCGCTCGCTCAGGCAGCGTTCGAAGGTGCCGGTGATCATGCTGACCGCGAAGGACAGCGAGATCGACAAGGTGGTCGGCCTCGAGCTGGGCGCCGACGACTACGTGACCAAACCGTTCTCGTCCCGGGAGCTGGTGGCGCGCATCCGCGCGGTGCTGCGCAGGCAGGGCGACGTCGAGGAGGTGGAGTCGGCCGTCCTGACCGGGGGGCCGGTCCGCATGGACGTCGACCGGCACATCGTGGCCGTGCGCGGCCAGCAGGTGCAGCTGCCGCTGAAGGAGTTCGAGCTGCTCGAGGTGCTGCTGCGCAACGCCGGGCGGGTGCTGACCCGCGGCCAGCTGATCGACCGGGTCTGGGGCGCCGACTACGTGGGCGACACCAAGACGCTCGACGTGCACGTGAAGCGGCTGCGGGCCAAGGTCGAGGCCGACCCGTCCAACCCCCGCTGCATCCTCACGGTGCGCGGTCTCGGCTACAAGTTCGACCCCGCCGACGACTGAGTCCGTACGGGCTCATACGGCTCGCGCGACCCCGTCGCATGAGAGGAGCCCCTGTCCGGCCGGACAGGGGCTCCTTCGCGTCTACACGGCCGTCAGCCGGCGTTCGCGGCGGGCGACTCGGAGGTGGTGGCCCCGGTGGTCTCCGGGGAGGCGGTGTCCGACGGCGCCGGGCTCCCGGTGGCGAGCGGCGAGGCCGTCGAGGCCGTGGGCGCGGCCGTCGGCGCGGGCGGCAGCGTCGCGAACTCGCGGCTGCGGGCGACGACCGGCACGGTGAGCGCGACGTCGCCGGCGTTCTTGAACTGGAGCGTGAGCTTGATGCTCTCGCCGCCGCGCAGCGCCGTCTTCAGGCCCTCGACCGTGACCCCGGGTGTCTTGGCGAGCGTGCCCGGCTGGAGGTCGATGGGGCTCTGCACCTTGACCGAGGTGGCCTTCTGCTCCTCGGGGACGATGCCGGTGAGCTGGTCCGCGGTCCCCGTGCTGTTCAGGAGAGTCAGGTAGAGCGGCGCCGACGCCCCGGCGGCGAGCTGCTGACCGGATTCCGGCCCGAGGACGAACGCCTGCGGGATCATGACGCCGTTCTTGCCGTAGGCCTTGCCGGGGCCGTCGCCGTCGTAGAGGACACCCGCCTCGTTCGGGGCGTACGGCACGTTGGTGTTGGCGTCGAAACCGGCGCCACACGCGGCCAGTGCAGGGATGGCGGCGGCGAGGAGCGCGGCAATGGCGATCGCCCTGCGACGGCTGCTGGTCACGGTTCGAGGTCTCCTTGGTACGCACGTGTATGGGCAGCAATCACCTTATCCGCGCCGGTCACCGGTCCGGCGTCGGCTCCCGGTCGATAGGCCGCAGCAGTGCAGGTCACCTGGTATGTCCCATATGCCGATTCACAGAGTGAGTGGCTTGTCAAGCCCCAAAACGAGGCTTTGACCTGCAGTTATGTTCCTTTCACTGTTCCGGGAGGCGGTAACCGCGTGGTACCCTGGAGTACAGCGGAAGGGGTACTCGTCACATGACTTTCCAGGTCGGCGACACTGTCGTCTACCCCCACCATGGGGCTGCTCGGATCGAGGCCATCACGACCCGAACCATCAAGGGTGAGGAAAAGACCTACCTGGTGCTGAAGGTCGACAAGGGCGACCTGACCGTACAGGTACCAGCGGAAAATGCCGAGCTCGTCGGTGTGCGCGACGTCGTCGGCCAAGAGGGACTCGAGCGGGTGTTCGACGTGCTGCGCATGCCGCACACGGAGGAGCCCACCAACTGGTCCCGCCGCTACAAGGCCAACCTTGAGAAGCTGGCGTCGGGGGACGTCAACAAGGTGGCCGAGGTGGTGCGCGACCTGTGGCGGCGCGACAAGGAGCGCGGCCTGTCCGCCGGTGAGAAGCGCATGCTCGCCAAGGCGCGCCAGATCCTCGTCAGCGAGCTCGCGCTGGCCGAGAAGACCAACGAGGACAAGGCGGAGGCCCTGCTCGACGAGGTGCTCAACTCCTGAACATCACATCGCCAAGGGTGGGCGTCGGAGTCGACGTCCACCCTTTCGCATCCGGTAGGGAGCTCCACCTCGCCGGACTGTTCTGGCCGGGCGAGACCGGGCTGGCCGGTCACTCCGACGGTGACGCGGCGGCGCACGCCTGCTGCGACGCGCTGCTGTCGGCCGCCGGGCTCGGAGACGTGGGTGCGCTCTTCGGCACCTCCGATCCCCGCTGGGCGGGCGCCGCGGGGGTGACCCTCCTGGAGGAGGCGGCCCGCCAGGTCCGGGAGGCCGGGTTCGAGATCGGCAACCTGGCCGTCCAGATCATCGGGAACCGCCCGAAGGTCGCACCTCGCCGCGCGGAGGCGGAGAAAGCCCTCGGGGCCGCCGCCGGAGCGCCGGTGAGCGTCAGCGCGACCACGACCGACGGCCTGGGGCTCACCGGCCGCGGCGAGGGCGTGGCGGCCATCGCGACCGCCCTGATCCTGCCGACGTGAATGTCCCGTTCCAATCGGACATGCCAACCTGAATGAGACCCGGAGCGTCTCACTTACGCGTGGGCGGCGGCTCGAACCAAGGCGCGGAATCGAGCCGCCGCCCTCTTTTTTCTTTCATGGGACGCATATTTCCGTTCCGTGGGGTATCCGACAGTCCGAGGATGAAAGGGTCACCCTCATCGGGAGGTCGATATGACAATCGAGTCCATTCTCGGCGCCATCGTCATCGGTGCGGTCATCGGCGCTCTGGGCCGCCTGTTCCTGCCGGGCCGGCAGCCGATCGGCTGGCTGCTGACGATCGTCGTCGGCATCGTCGCGGCGCTCATCGGTACCGCGATCGCCCAGGTCATGGGTGTTGCCACGACGGATGGCATCGACTGGATCGAACTGGTCATGCAGGTCGTACTGGCCGTCGTGGGTGTCGGCATCGTCGCCGGCATCAAGCGAGGGTCGCGGGTGTAAGGCACTCGCTCGGTGGGGCGGCCCCCGCCCTCACCCCATAGCGCGCAGGCCCGTCCGGCTCCCCAGCCGGGCGGGCCTGCGCGCTGTTCGACCCCGGTGCATCGGGCCGCCTCCTCGGCCGGCGAACGAGCTGCCGGGAGGCGCGAGCCTGGCCGTGGGTGCGAGGAATGGCCGGCCCACGGGCTGACCGAGGTTGCGGAGGCGGCCGCGGGAGACGGCCCGTGCCGCCACGGGGTGCGGGCACCGCTGTGGGGCGCACGGGCCGGTTGCTCTTCGCTCGGCGTCCGCGGTCGGTCTTCGCGGAGGCCCTCCGGGGTCGGCCTTCGCGGGCGCTGTCAGGCGGGCGGGCGGGGCGTGCTGCGCATCCGGCCTGACGGAGGCGCCATCGGGACAGTCCCCTCCTCGGGCCTCTCCTCGGCGCCATCCTCGGTGTCCCCGGCTTCCGGCGCGCCCTGATGGCCGCCTTCCGCGACGTACGGCTCGCGCCTTCCGTCCTGCTCGCCCGGGTCGGCGCAGTCCGGCGCGTGGGCGGGATCCGGCACGTCCCTGATCTGGCGGAGTGGCTGGGTGTCGACGCCCGACTCGTCCTCGGGCCGCTCCGGCTCGGCGTCGGCGGGCTCTTCCGGTTTGGGGCGGGGGTGCACGAGGACGTCGCCGGTGTGCGGTCGCACGAGGTCGCCCCAGCGCACGGGACGGTTGCGGCGGGGCTGCGCCGTCGGGCGGTCACCCGTCTCGCCGGGAGCAGACACCTCCGGGGCGGGCCGGGCCGCCGTCTCGGCGGCGACGGGCTGCGCGTCGTGGGCGTGCTCATCCACGGCCGTCTCGGCGGCCGGCTCCGTCACGACCGGCTCTGCGATGTCCGGCTCTGTGGCGTCCGGTTCGGCCTGCTCGGTGACGGGCGGGGTGCGGGGCGCCGCCGTCGGAGGCACGACCGGCAGGGCCTCGGGCTCGTCCGGCTCCTGGTCCGGCATCTCTCCGGGCCCGGCCTCGGACGTGGTTCCGTAGACGGTTTCCGGGATCGCCTCGGGCGGCAGCCGTTCGCCGTCCTCGTCGGTGTCGGGGGTGACGGCGTGGGGTCCTGCCTCGTCCTCGGCATGCGGAGGGGTGACGGGAAGCGGCGGTGCGTACTCGGGCGGTGCGACGGTCTCGGAGACCGGGCTGACCGGCAGCGGCGGGACGTAGCCGGGGGGCGCCACGGCCTCGGGAACCGGCTGCAGGGGCGGCGCGCCGTGCTCCTCGGTGACGGCGTGCGCGGGCGCGGGGCGCTCCCGCACGGCCATCGGATAGGGGGCGGTGACGGCGGTCCGGGGCTCGCGTGCGCCGTCGAAGGGCACCAGGTCGTCGTCGGAGTCGTCGTCGCCGTCCAGGTCGGCCCGATTGGTGCGCACGTGCTTCAGCAGGAGCAGCAGCAGCCACAGCCCGATGGCGAGCATCACCCAGGGCGACAACGCCACGACGAGAGCGGAGGCGTCGGGGTCGAAGGAGACGCCCACGGCCGTCGCGGCGTTCGCGGCGGCGGCCGACGCCAGGAGCAGGAGCAGGACGAAGCCCGCCTGTAACCGGACCAGGAAACGCGCGCCCCGCAGCAGCGGCACGCTGACCAGGGCGACGACCAGCAGTACGTCGAACGCCGCGGGATACAGGTAGGCGAGCCGCGGCTCGGCGCGCCCGGAGACGGCCAGAGCCCGCAGGTCGTCGAAGGACAGCGCGCAGGCGACCCCCGCGAGCACCGCGAGGGCGGCGCCCGCGAGGCCGAGGGCCAGGCGGCGCAGCACCAGCGGGATTCCGGAGGGGGTGTTTCGGGACGGGCGGGAGGCCGTGCCTGCCGCGCCGGGGGGAGTCACGTCCATGGCGTTTCGAGCCTACAGAATCGGAGTGACGATCGATCACACCTGCGTGATCACCCGTTTCGTGTCGGAACGGAGGACTGCGCCGGGAACCTCCGGTGCGTTCCGGCCGGGTGTCGCGCCCGGGCGGCCCGGCGACGCTGCGTGTCCGAGGGGCCCTTCCCTGGGCAGAGGAAGCCGGCGCCGCCTGCCGTACAGATCGTTACGGGTTTTGTTTCAGGTTATATCGGGACTTATGTGTCGCAAGTTTCCATGATCGACCACACCATGCCGTTCACAGGCGCTCAAGTAGCCCTGTGCCATGCCGTCAGGCGTTAGCCTTGCCTTCGTGAGCCTGCACCTCTACGACACCAGCACGCGTACGGTCCGTGAATTCGTACCGGTCGAGCCCGGCCGGGTCTCGATGTATCTGTGTGGTGCGACCGTTCAGGCTCCGCCGCACATCGGGCACATCAGGTCTGGCGTGAACTTCGACGTTCTCCGCCGATGGCTGATGCGGCAGGGCTACGACGTGACCTTCTGCCGCAACGTCACCGATCTCGACGACAAGATCATCAGGGTCTCGGCGCAGGAGGGTGTGCCCTGGTTCGTCGTGTCCGAGCGCAACCAGCGCGCCTTCACCTGGGCGTACGACCAGCTCGGCTGCCTGCCGCCGACCGTCGAGCCCCGCGCGATGGGCCACGTGCCGGAGATGATCGAGCTGATGCGGCGGCTGATCGACAAGGGGCACGCGTACGCGTCGGGCGGCGACGTCTACTTCGACGTGGTGTCCTACGCCGACCGGTACGGCAAGCTCTCCAACCAGAAGCTGGAGAACATGCGGGCGGCCGCCGACACCGACACCGACTCGCTCAAGCGCGACCCGCGCGACTTCGCGCTGTGGAAGGGCGCCAAGCCCGGAGAGCCCACCTGGCCGACGCCGTGGGGACGGGGCCGTCCCGGCTGGCACCTGGAGTGCTCGGCCATGGCGACCAAGTACCTCGGTGGCACCTTCGACATCCACGGCGGCGGCGTCGACCTGATCTTCCCGCACCACGAGAACGAGATCGCCCAGTCGCAGGCGGCGGGCGACGGCTTCGCGCGCTACTGGCTGCACAACGGCATGCTCAAGCTCGGCGGCGAGAAGATGAGCAAGTCGCTCGGCAACTCGCTGCTGATCCCCGACATGCTCCGCAAGGTGCGCGCGGTCGAGCTCCGCTACTACCTGGTGGCGGCGCACTACCGCTCGGCGATCGACTACTCCGACGAGGCGCTCCAGGAGGCGGCGGCCGGATACCGCCGGATCGAGGGGTTCGTCACGCGGGCCGCCGAGGTGATCCACGACGTGGACGCCGCCGCGCCGCTGCCCCAGGCGTTCGTGGACGCCATGGACGACGACCTGAACGTCTCGCAGGCGCTCGCCGTGATCCACGAGGTCGTCCGCGAGGGCAACGTCGCGCTGGCGCAGGGCAACAAGGAGCAGGTCGCCCGGCTCCTCGCCGAGACGCAGAACATGCTCGACGTGCTCGGCCTCGACCCCAGGTCGGAGCAGTGGCGCACGACCGGCGACTCGGGGCTCCGGGAGGTCGTGGACGCGCTCGTGGCCGTGGCGCTGGAGCAGCGGCAGGCCGCGCGTGCCCGCAAGGACTACGCGGCGGCCGACGCGATCCGCGACCAGCTCGCGGCGGCCGGGATCGTGGTGGAGGACACCCCGCAGGGCCCTCGGTGGGAGCTGGCACAGTAGGCGTGGCCCTACGCTAGAGACCATGGCGGGTAGGGCTTCAGGGAAGCCGTCGAAGAAGCAGGGGCCGGCGAAGGGCTCGGGTGGCAAGGTCAGGCGCTCCCTGGAAGGCAAGGGAGCGACGCCACCCGCGCACATGCGGCACTGGTACAAGGACAAGGCCCGCGCCGAGCGGATCGAGCGCGAGTCCCGGGGCGGCGGGGGTTCTCCCTCGCGTGCGCCGAGCCGTACGCGCCGGGAGGACGCTCCTGAGGTCATCGGCGGCCGCAACCCCG
This sequence comes from Microbispora sp. NPDC046973, assembly GCF_040644495.1. Classification (NCBI taxonomy): domain Bacteria; kingdom Bacillati; phylum Actinomycetota; class Actinomycetes; order Streptosporangiales; family Streptosporangiaceae; genus Microbispora; species Microbispora sp. NPDC046973. The sequence goes on from NZ_JBEYWQ010000016.1 coordinate 86,729, forward strand.
TGGTCGAGGCGCTGCGTGCGGGGGTCCCCGCGAACGCGCTGTACGTGGCGCAGCGGGTCGACAACGACGACCGCGTGCGCGAGGCCATCAAGATCGCGGCTGACCGTGGCATCGCGCTGCTGGAGGTCAGCAGGGACAAGCTCGACCGGCTGACCGAGAGCACCGTCCACCAGGGCATCGGCCTGCAGGTCCCGCCGTACGACTACGCGCACCCCGAGCAGCTCGTGGAGCGGGCCAGGGACGCCGCGGAAGTGCCGTTGATCGTCGCCCTGGACGGCGTGACCGACCCGCGCAACCTCGGCGCCATCGCGCGCTCGGCGACCGCCTTCGGCGCGCACGGGCTGCTCGTGCCGTCCCGCCGTTCGGCGGGCGTCACGGCCGGCGCGTGGAAGACCTCGGCCGGCACCCTCGCGACCCTCCCCGTCGCCCGCGCGTCGAACCTCACCCAGACCCTCCAGGCGTACCGGGAAGAGGGCCTGTTCGTGGTCGGCCTCGACGGCACGGCCACCGTGGACATCGCGGACGTCGAGCTCGCGAGCGAACCGCTCGTCGTGGTCGTCGGCTCGGAGGGCAAGGGCCTGTCCCGCCTGGTCAGGGAGGCGTGCGACCAGATCGCCCGCATCCCCATGAACGCCGCCGCCGAGTCGCTGAACGCCGGTGTGGCCGCCGGGATCGCCCTCTACGAGGTCGCCCGTCACCGTCGCCGGTGATTTCACCGTGACGGTACGGCCCTGGGCCCACTAAACTCGTCTGGTAACAGGCCGCCTTAGCTCAATCGGCAGAGCATCTGTCTTGTAAACAGAAGGTCTGGGGTTCGATTCCCCAAGGCGGCTCCAGCTCAGAGGCCCCTTCCCGCGACAGGGAAGGGGCCTCTCGCCGTCTGTACAGCAGGGCCGTACAGCAACGTACTCAGCTGTCAGGAGAGGGTAGAGGTGGCCGGGCCTTGCTTGGCGACGTACAGCGCTACCAGCGCCGTGACCTGACTAATGATCTGGCTGATGTCGGTTGCTCGGAAGCCGATCAGAGCTAGACCGATCGCAAGGCCTGCCAGGATGAAAGCGGCTACCACGGCATGTGGTGGTGGCGGTACTGTCGGCACTGTCGAGTCTCCTTGTAGTGGGCGACTTGAAGCGCGCTCCGAGCTTGGGGTGAAGATCTTTGGCGAGATATCCCTCAGCTCGGGGCGCGCGTTGCCCAAAGACTAGAGCAAGAACGGTCGGCTTTCTCGGCGCAGACAAACCGCAGTTCCCTAAGGGAAGCTAACGGTGTGGCTCGATATTTCGTAGGAGCGCTAAGGGATGTGAAGGTCCTTTGCATTCCGAGCTGCTCTTTTGGCATTGTAAGCAAACATACATTTGCCCAGCTCAGAAGTGCATTCGATGGTTTAATCGTCACGACCCGAGCCTCCCTGGCGCTGGAGAAGTTATAAGACAGTTATGTAGCTACGCCTCTGAAGCCTGATTACGATCAAGGTTTTGGCTCAGGCGGTCGAGGGCCTTGCGGGTAGTCGGCGAGGGGATCTGCGTGTAGACGTTCATGGTTAGCGAGATCTGCGAGTGGCGCAGGATGCGCATCGCGACGCGAGGGTGAACGTCGAGCGCGGCCAGGAGCGAGGCGCAGGTGTGCCGGGTGTCGTGAACGCGAATCCTAGGGACGTCGGCCCCGGCGCAGTGGAGGTCAAACGAGCGGTTGAAGTTCCGCGGTTCGATCGGCGTGCCGAATTTCGTGGTGAAGACGAGGTCTGAGTCCTTCCACTTCTCGCCGGCCTCTTTCCGCGCGTCCTCCTGTACCCGTTGCCGGTGCTTCAGCGCGGAGACGCAGAGGCCGATGAGAGGAAGGGAGTTCTCGGAGTCCTCCGTCTTCGTGGTGTCGCGGTGAAGTAGTTGACCGCTGACCCGAGTGAGCTGGTGATTGATCCACAGCTCGGAGTTCTCGAAATCGACGCTGTCCCAGACCAGCCCCAGCACCTCGCCGCGTCGCAGGCCGAGGCCGAGGATGAGCACGTACGCGGCGTAGAGCGGATCGTCCTTGCCTTTCACGTACTCCAGGAACCGCCGGGCCTCATCGGCGCTCCAGATGGCGTGACGCTTCCTGCGCTTGCTCTTGGTTTTCGCCTTCGTCGGGAGTGTGGCCAGCGCTGCGACGTTCTTCGAGATCAGTTCTTCTCGTATGGCGTTGCCCAGCGCGGCACGCAGGACGCTGCGGATACCGGTGATCGTGCTCCGAGACGGGTAGCTCTCGCAGCACTGCCCCTTTGAACAGCACCGCCGCTTGGACTCAGGCCGTTTGTGATCCTTCTTCTGGTCACAGCAGGTGCAGAGCGTCGTCAGGCTGTTGAGCCACGTCTGTACGTCGCGGACGGTGAGCTTGTCAAGCCGCTTCTTTCCGAGGGCGGGGATGATGTATAGCCGCACGAGCGGCTCATACGCAACGTAGGTCGTCGGCTCGCGGTTGGGCTTCACGACCTCGGCGAGCCACTGGGTCAGGTATGCGGCCACGGTGGGGTGCTTCGTCGGCACCGGTCCCTTGCCGGCCAGTTCGTGGAGCTTGAGCCACTTCTCGTGGGTCTCCTCGCGGGTCTTGCCGTACGCCCATTTACGGGTCCGCTTGCCTTCCGGCGTGGTGACCCAGACGTAGCCCGCCCACCCGTCCTTGTACGGAAAGACGGAGCCCTCGCCGTTGGCGCGCTTGCCCATCAGGCGGCCTCCTCGCAGAGACGGGTCACGTAGGCATCGAGAGCGGCGGCGGGGATGCGACGGCAACGGACGTTCACGAGCACCGAAGGCAGTTCACCCGAGCGGATGAGGCAGTAGAGCGTCCATCGGCTGACTTTGAGCACGGCCATCGCTTCAGGCACGGTGAGTAGCTCAGAGGTCATGAGGACCCCCAGAGCCGTGGAGCTGAGCGCCGTCCAGCGCAGCGACGAGGGCGTCACCGGACGAGTAGCCCTTTCCGGCGTACTCCCATTCGCTGATGACAAGGACGGTGTCTTCGTCGAGGAGGGGTAGGCGCCCGTGGGCGATCTCTTCGGTGTGAACGAAGCGTTCTCTCTCCGCCCGAATCTCGCGGAGGGTGGTGGAGTAGCGGCGGGATCGGGTGGAGAAGTGGCCGCGGAAGCCGAGCATGTGCGCCCAGTGGATCAACCGGAACTCGGCCAGTTCCTCGAAGGCGCCGAGGCGGAGGGATTCGGCGATAAGCCGCCGGGCGTGGTCGCGGACGGGTAGGGCGGCCAGGTCCTCGCCGGGGACGATGCGCCGGTCGATGGTGCCGACGGATTCAGCGGCCTTGGTGGCGTACTTGGCCACATACCCGGCTACGGCCTGGTCGGTCAGCTCGCCGTCCAAGGTGATCGGGCGGGCGTCGAGTTGCGTGCCCCATCGCAGCACCCGTTCCGGGTGGCCGTCGTACGAGGGCACCTTGGCGGTGACCACGGAGGCGGCGTGCTCTACGGCCTGGGTGAGCAGGTCGAGCGTGACCCAGGCAGGGGGCGGGGAGATGGGTCCGGCCGGGCCGTCGAGGCGGATGACGGCGTGCAGGTGAACGATGCCGCGGCGCTGGTATTCGGCGACCTTGGCGAAGGAGACGACGAGCTGGTCCCGCATGTCGCGGAGGGTCAGGCCACCGAGCTTGGCCAGGTGTCGGCGAAGGGCGTCGGTGAAGCGCTTCCACAGTAGCGGCGCGACCGCGTTGAACAGGACTGCGCCGGTGTAGTCGTAGCAGTCGGGGCACAGCGGCTCGCCGAGGCGGTCATCGTCGGTCCCGTGCCGGGCGGTGCAGGACTGGACGCGCCCGTGCGGGCAGGTCTCGGCGTCGCGGCGGGGGTGGCAGGGCAGGACGCTCCCGTTGTGCTGCCTGCGGGTGTGGACCGGGCCGAACGACGGCGCGGTGAGGGTGACGAACAGGCACGGGTGTGCCGTCACCGACGCGGGGACGCCTTTGCCGCCGACGAGGCCGGCGCGGATGAGGTGGTAGGTGTCGGCCCGGTAGGTCTCCGCGCAGGCCGGGCAGCGGGAGGCGCGGCGGGTCTTGCACGGGACGCGCAGGACGCCGTCGGGTTCGAGGCGGGTGCTGTAGCGGTGCAGCAGGGTCCCGGTGGCTTTGTCCCAGTGTTCGACCTTGCCACGCAGGTGGATCGGCTGCCGGCAGCCGCCCGTGTGGCGGATCTGGGAGGCGAAGCGGGAGCAGTTGGGGTCGTTGAGTCGGGCGATGGCGCCGCGGATGGCGTGCGCGTTGGCGGATGTTACGGGCAAGATGGAGACCTCCTTTCACTCGATGGGTGGAGGGATGGCCCCCGACCTGGCAGGCGTCTTGGCGGATGTACGGCCAGGCCGGGGGCGCTGACGTGGTTCAGCAGAAGCCGAGCCCGTCACAGTGGCGGCAGGTCTCGCCGTAGGAGTCGAGACCGCCTCCACCGCAGTGGCAGCACTGCCACCGGCGCGGCGTGATCGGCGCCGGAGTCGCAGGCGTGGCGGGCGGAGCCTGCTCGGTGTCGGGCATGGGTGTGTGACCTCCTTTCGTGGTCAGGCGGCTTGGGCCGCGCTCGCGTTGGGGATGGGGTCGGGCTGGACGCAGCCCTCGTAGCTCATGTGCGCCTCGTGCTCGGCGCGGCGGGCAGCGAGGATGGCCACGGCCTTGTACTCCACCGGGCCGAAGCGGACCGAAGCGCCGTAGTGGCCGAACTTCTGGTCAAGCGGATCGATCGGAGCGCCGAGCAGGTCGGCGACCTGATCCACCTCCGCGCGCATCTCGGCGTCGCTGCCGCGCTGTGGGAAGTGCAGGACGTTGACCGAGCGTGGGACGGGGACGGCCGGGTTGGCCTCCAGGAAGTCGGCCAGGGCGCGGAGCCCGGCGATGAGTGCGGAACGGTGGTCGTCGTTCATGGGCTGATCTCCTTTCGTCAGGCGGGTTCGGATGCGGTGCGGAGGCTGCGGAGCAGGTCGGAGGCGAGCTGGTTGGACACGCCGAGGCGGGCGCGTAGCAGGTCGCGGGTGATCGGTTTGCCGTGCTTGGCCTGGTGCTCGTCGGCCACGCGGCGGGCGTAGTCGACCAGAGCCGGGGATGGTCCCGGCTCGCCGTCTTGCCCGTCCTCGGTGGCGGGGACGAGCGCCGGAGCGGGGGTCGGTGAGGACGGGACGGCATCGACGGTCAGGACGGGCGCGGACGGTGCGGGACGAGGGGCGGCGGCGCGGCGTTCGAGCATCGAGACGGCGATAAGGAACGCCCCGGCGGGAGTGGCCGCCGTCAACCAGCCCCACACGGTCGGCTCGGCTTGGTGCAGGTTGGCGGCCAGGGACAACACGATCCCGCCGGCCAGAACGAGCGTCGGCCAGGACACCCACCCGTTGCGTTGCCGGCCGGTCTTCTTGTCCCGCTGGCGTTCGCGGGCGGCCATGACGCAGGTGAGGTCGACGCAGACGGCCACGGCCCACGACATCCAGCCGGTCTGTCCGTGGTCGGTGGCGGTCTCGCGGATGTGGGTGAACGATCCGGCACCCGCGATGGCGGCCAGGACGAGAACCGGCCCGGTGTCGAGAAGCCATGAGGCGAGGCGTCGCATCGTTACCCCCTTTCGTGATCAGGCGGACAACAACTCGGACAGCGCGACCTCATCAAGGCCGGTGACGCGGCCGGGCTGGGCGATCTCGGACCACGTGGGAGTGAGCCGGGACCAGTGCCGGGCGGTGTGTTCTGCGGTCTGCTCGGAGACGTGGAAGGAGCGGGCGCGGTACCACTGGCCGTCCTGATGGGCGACGATTGCGACACCGGGGGTCTCGGCGGGGATGGCGCGGGCGGAGACCAGGGCGGCGGGGTCGAGGTCGCCGAGGGTCATGGTGGCGGTTTCCGGGTCGTTGACCCGGTGGCAGATCCGCCCGGAGCACTGGGCGCGAAGCGCGGTGACGCCGGGTCCGAGGTCGGAGCCGATCCGCTGGCCGGACAGGAACAGGTAGATGCCGAACGCCCGCCCGAGCTGGGCGATGCGCAGCAGCGCGGTCGAGGTGTGGGCGATTTCGTCTTTCTCGGACTTGTCGGCCATCAGGTACAGCTCGGCCAGCTCGTCGACCAGCACCACGACCGGGAGCGGTCGCACGCCGGGCGGGAGTTGCCAGATGTTGCGTGCGCCGGCCGTACGGCACAGCCCCATCCGGTCGACCATCACGGCCATCAGGTCATCCAGCAGGGTGACGCTCTCGGTCCGCGTGGTGGCCAGGGCCGACAGCCGGGGCGCGTATGGGGTGAACTCGACGCCGCCTTTGAGGTCGATGCCGACCAGGGCGACCGGTTGCGGAGCGAGGCCGACGAGCAGGGCGTTGGCGAGGTTGGACTTGCCCGATTGGGTGGCGCCCGCGTTGATCCAGTGCGGCACCGTGCGGAAGTCGATCGTCCAGAGGCCGCCGGTTTCCAGCCGCCCCACTTGGACGGTGAGGAGGTCGCCCGAGGCCGGTATGTGGTCGAGCCGGACGAGTGGGTCTCGCACGGTGGCGGCCAGGACGACCCGGCCGGGACGAGGGGACGAGATCCGTACAGCATGCACACCCCAGGAGTGTGCGAGCCGTTCGGCCGCCTGGGCGTAGTCGGCGGGGATCTGCCCTTCGAGGGTGTGGACGGTGACGCGCCAGCCGTGCCGGGTCGGGCGGGGTAGCCACATGAACGGCTTGGTGTCGACCGCGACGCGCTGGAAGCGCCGCCGTACCTTGACGATCCCGGTGGAGGCGATCGCGCCGGGGACGGTGGTGAACCACCAGCGTTGCCGCTTCTTGGTCAGCCCGCATCCGAGGGCCACCTTGCGCCAGGTCGCCCGGACGGTGACCGCGACGAGGGGGAAGCCGACGAGCAGCCAGAAGGAGCGGAAGTGGTAGCGGTGCCAGGCCCACAGGCCGGCCACCGAAGCGGCCAGGCCCGCGAGCAGCACCACCAGGGCGTCACGCATGGGCGGACACCCCCGCCGGGACGATCGAGGCGGCCCGGTAGCTGATGCCCCAGCGGGCCTCGCCACCCCGGGACATCTCCCAGACGTACCCGACCAGGCCGACCGGGGTGACGTCCTGCCCGGCGGTGACCTGGGGTTCGCCGGAGGTGCCGACCTTGACGAGTTCGATCCGGCCGAACTCGTCCTCCACCGACAGGACGATCTCGTAGACGGTGTTGCCGTTCTTGTCGGTCTTGATCTCGCCGGTGTCCTGGTTGAGGACGCGCGGGCGGGGTGCGCGGACGCAGACGAACTGGAGCTTGGTCACGTCGACCGGGATCGGAATGGTGCGCATGTGTGAACCTCCTTAGCTCGATGCCAACATAGTTAACTAGGTTGGCATGGTTGTCAATGTCTTCTCGGTTGGCTTGGTCGTCGTGTTGTGCTGAGATGGGATCGGATGAGACTGGGCAAGATCTGCGGCTGAGACTGGGCAAGGGACGCGAATGGTGAGGAAGACGGGACGACCCGGTTACCTCCAGATCGCCGACGATCTGCGTGAGCAGATCCGCGGCGGGTCTCTGCCGCCCGGCGCGCCGTTGCCGTCGACCACCCAGCTCGCCGAGCAGTACGACGCCTCGCTCAGCGTCGTGAAACTCGCGGTCGGAATCTTGCGCACCGAGGGCCTGGTCATCGGCCAGCAGGGCAAGGGCGTGTTTGTCCGGGAAGACGTCCCACACGTCGAGCCGGGGCCGGCGGGCGACTTGGCGAGCGAGGTCATCGCGCTACGCACCGCCGTACAGGACCTGTCGGAACGCCTGGCACGGGTCGAAGCGACCTTGTCTCAGCGATCCGAGAGTTAGGACCGCCGTTCCGGACCTTTAACCCGGTGACGTGGCGGGCCAGCCGGGCTGACGCATCGCCCGAGGCTTCGCCCCGGAACATGGCCTTGTCCTCCCGCCGGATGCCGACCAGGACCGTCACGTAGCCGACGGCCACAACCGCGGCCAGGGCCAGGGCGATGATCAGAGGCAGCGCGCTCACGACCAGATCACCCCCAGGACTGCGGCGCCGAGCGGGCCGCGCGGGGGACGGCGGGTGATGGCGCGACGCCGGGCGGCCCGGCGGCGGGCGACCTGACGGCGTGCCCAGCGGTCACGAGCGATGCACTTGCCGCAGCGGGTCTGCCCTTCCTCGAGCAGCGCCCCGCACTCGCAGCCGGGCACCTCCTCCGGATGGGTGATGGTGGTGTCTGTCATGGTCTGTTCTCCTTCCGTCGCAGGTAGTGGTGCGTTGTGACACCGAGAGTGCGACGGAAGGGCAGGACGAGATCACTACACGACGGGACATGTTCAAGACGTCCCGTCTACGATTGCCACGTCCCTGGACGTCCTGACGCGGCAGGTGAGATGGCCAACGAGCGACTACGCGCGGCCCTTCTGGAACGCGGGGTAAGCATCAGTGAGCTGGCGACCGCGATCCAGGTGGACCCCAAGACCGTCGAACGCTGGATCACCAAAGGCCGCGCACCGTACCGAAAGCACAGGTACGCCGTCGCCGCTCACCTGGGGATGGACGAGAGTTACCTGTGGCCTGAGGCGTTGACCCGGGAACAAGTCGCCTCAGCGTCCGAGAGCGAGATCGTCACCGTCTACCCGCACCGCTGGGCCGTTCCCCGGGACGCCTGGGGACGTCTGTTCGCGTCCGCCACGCAGGAAATCGGTGTCCTGGTCTACAGCGGCCTGTTCCTCGCCGACGACGCCGGCATTGTGCGCATGCTCGGCGAGAAGGCCGCAGCCGGAGTGAGGGTGCGCATCCTGCTCGGTGATCCCGACAGTCCCGAGGTCGCCCAGCGCGGTGCCGACGAGGGCATTGACGACGGCATGGCGGCCAAGATCCGCAACGTCCTCGTCCTCTACCGTCCCATCCGCGGCCTGGACGGGGTGGAGATCCGGCTCCATCGCACGGTGCTGTACAACTCCATCTACCGCGGGGACGATCAGCTTCTCGTCAACACCCACGTGTACGGCGTGCCCGCCGGCAACGCCCCGGTCCTGCACCTACGGAAGGTGTTAGGCGGGGACATGGTCACCACCTACGTCGACAGCTTCGAACGGGTCTGGGAGCAGGCCACGTCGGTAGGGTCGTGATCGTGGCCCGCCGGATCGACTACTACGACGACCCTGATGCTCCCCAGGCGAACAGCCTGGTTCCGTCCGTCAACGTCGTCGTCACCAACGACGCCGGGGACATCCTCATGATCCGCCGCAGCGACAATGACAACTGGGCCGTCCCCGGTGGTGCCATCGACCTCGGCGAATCCCTCCCCCAGGCCGCCATAAGGGAGACCCTCGAAGAGACCGGCGTGTTGTGCGAGATCACCGGCCTTGTCGGTACCTACACCGACCCCCGCCACGTGATCCTCTACACCTCCAACGGCGAGGCCCGGCAAGAGTTCTCCATCGTCCTCACCGCACAGGCCGTCAGCGGCGAACCCACCCCCAGCGACGAGTCTCGCGAAGTCCGTTGGGTGCCCCGCGACCAGGTCGAGGCGCTGCCGATGGACCGCTCAATGGCCCTGCGGATCGGCCACTACCTCACTGGCATCGGGCTACCGCACATCGGTTAGCGCCGCCTCCACCGCCCGAACCGCGGCAAGGATGCAGGGTGTCGAAGTAGTGATCGAGCGGCTGACCAGGTGATCAGGACCGTACCGGGAATGGATCTCGGCTAGCCGCTCGTGTACACCGAGGTGTCGGCCGTCGGGACCGGTGGTCATGTCGCAGTAGGTCAGCGCGTCGGCCAGCTCTCGCCGCTCCGGGGCGAACTCCTTGGTCAAGGCGTCGTATAGGTCACGTTCGGTGGCCTCGTTCACGGCGCAGGAGTGATGGGCGACCAGACGACATAGTCGCTCGTCGGCGCCCGCCACATCACGCAGGTAGCGAGCGCCGTCGAGGGGGTGAAACCCGGTGTCGACCAGCTCAGGGGAGTAGCCGATGTCATGAAGGTAGGCGGCAGCGGTCAGCGTGTCGGTTTCCTCTCCGAAGATCGGGTTCAGCGACACGGCCCGCGCCGCCACCCCCTCGGTGTGCGCCCAGCGCCGAGGCAGCGGCCTGGCTAGGAGTCGTTCGGCCAGGTCCCGCGCCCACGCAGTCTGTCCCACGGGACAGACGATAGGTGCACCCGCCCCCGCAAGACCTAGGGCACCAACCCAGACGTCCTAGGACGTCCTACTCATCAAAGCGGACGAACCGGCCCTTGCCCTGCCGGGACACGATCAGCCCTTCGCGCTCCAGCTCCGCGAATGCCTGCCGTACGGTGTTGCGCGACGCCTCGTACAGCCAGCGAAGTTCCGCTTCGCTGGGCAGCAGGTCTCCGGGACCGAGGTCGCCCCGCTCGATCCGCCGCCGCAGCTCGCGGGCGATGAGCTGGTAACGGTATGAGGCATCGACCGGCGCGTCAGCGCCTTGCACGAGCCGCCCCTTCGAGGGGACCGTCACGATCAACCCCTCTGCCTCCAAGGTCCGCAACGCACGACGCACTGTGTTGCGGGCAACGCGGAACTCCGCCGTCAGAGCGGTCTCCGAGGGCAGCGCCCGGCCCGCCGGATAGACACCTGTCGTGATCCGCTCGCGCAGCCGCTCAGTTAGCTTGCCGGAGACTCGCTGCCCGGTCAGCCATGCCTTGCGCCGTTCAGGAGCGGTGCGCATCGAGAATCTTCGTCAGGTCGATACCGAGCTCTCCCTGTTCGCCCTCGCGCCAGCCCTCGCGCGCCGCCTTCTCGATCCGGTCGGCCGCCGGCAGCAGGCGCAGGCACGAAACCCGCTCGTCGTGCTGGTCGCCCCAGTAGAACCACAAGAACGCCAGGTGGACGTAGACCCGGCGGGGCCGTAGCCGACTGTCGGTCACGTCCAGGGCTGGCCGGTTCTTTTCATCCACGATCAGGACCGCCGTGATCCCGCGCTGTGCCAACTCATCCCGCAGCTCCGTCAAGAGCTGTTCCTGATACTCGCGCTGCCGCTTCTGAACCGGCCGCAGTTGTTCCATGCCTGACACGCTCCTTTCGGCTTGGGTGGGCGCGTTCATCGCGCCCATGCCGAACGAGCTTCCGCCGAGGCGGGGGAACCTCTACACCGCGACTAAGGGACGTCTAGGGACGTCTCGTGTTAACGTCGCAGGCAGAGCCGCCGCCCCAGGAGGTACACCCCCGTGAGCGACACCCTGCGCCATGCCCTTGCCCGGGCCAGACTCGGAACCGTCGACGTCGCCGCCGCCCTCGAAGTGGACCCCAAGACGGTCGACCGCTGGCTCAAAGGCCGCGTCCCCTACCCCCGCCACCGCTGGGCACTGGCCGACATGCTTCAACTGGACGAAGGCGATCTGTGGCCCGACGTCGCCCAACTGCGGCGAACCATTTCCCACGAAGTGAAAGCCGTCTATCCCCACCGCTGGGCCGTACCGCAGAACATCTGGCGGCGGCTCTTCCAGGGCGCAAGCCGCGAGATCGACATCCTGACCTACAGCAGCCTGTTCCTCGCCGAGGACACCGGCATGATCCGCCTGCTCGCCAGCAGAGCCGAGGCAGGCGTGAAGATCCGCATCCTTCTCGGCGATCCGGACAGTCCCGAGGTAGCCGCCCGAGGAGCCGAAGAAGGCATCGGAGCCGACGTCATGGCCGCCCGAGTACGCAATGCCCTCATGCTGTACCGGCCGCTCCAGGAAGTCGACGGCGTAGAAATCCGCCTCCACCGCACGACCCTCTACAACTCCATCTACCGGGCCGACACCGAGTTACTGGTAAACGTCCATGCCTACGGCACCGCAGCGGCCCAGGCCCCCGTGCTGTATCTCACGGCCACCAAGGACGAAGACAGCACAGCCGTCTACCACACCAGCCTCGAACGTATCTGGGCCGTCGCCCAACCGTTTCGCTGATCGGTCTCGCTGCAGGAAGCTACTTTTCTTCTCGCTATCAAGCCGCCTTCGGCGGGGGCGCGGTGGGAGGGGGAGCGAAGGCGCCGCGGGGAGGATGCGCGAGGGGGTGGCAGGCTCGACGATCCGAGACAGAAGGCGGGCCACCAAGGAGGAGGGCCCGCCGGAGAAGGGATCGGCAGAGGAGGAGGCTGTTTCCTGAGCTGTCTTCCAGTGACACCGTGAGGGGGTCGAACGCCGGTGGGAGGCACAGCGCGGCCAGAAGCCATCACGGCCCGCACTCCCAGAGGGGAAGGCACGCGGACACAGGTTGTGTCTACCGCTGGGCCGCGCGCCCGCCCTGCCGGCGGGCTGCGGCTCTCCGGCCGGTCCCGCCGGCAGGCGGCGCGCACCCCGCGCCGACAAGCGGCGCGGGTGTTCAACCGGTGGCGGCAAGCGGCAATGTGCGAGAAGTGATCTCTCTCCCCAAGTGGTGAACGGGCCGTTGGCCACGAGCGGCACCACCAGAGCCGAAGAACCCGGAGACCAAGAGGGGCGACGCTGGCAGACGAGGGGAGAGAAGAAGGAGCGGAGAGGGGACGGGGCGGAAGGTGCGAGAGACAGGACCTTGGGGCGCTGCCCCAAACCCCGGGGCCTCCGACTCCGAGAGGGGGCCGCGAGCTGGCGCCGTAGCTGGCTGGACTGGAAGTCCTGATCTCTCGTCTGCCATCGATCCAGGCAAGCCCAGCAGCCCGGCTCCTCCAGGTCAAGCCCAGCCGCGCCGGCAGGACAACCAGCGCGCGAGGAAGGTCACCGGGAGCAGGTACACGCGAGGCAGGGCTTGACCTTCCGTCCCCGGCCCGCTGTCGCTTCGCGATGGGTCGACGGCAGACGAGAGATCAGGACAAGGCGAGCGTGCGGGATCGCGCAACGAATGGCGCAGGGCATAGTGGCACACACGACCCCTTGACCCCCAGTCAAGTGCGCTGCCAAACTGCGCGACGTTCCGGCGTTCCCGAAACTCCGGAACGCACAGCGATCTTATCGCATGTCTACCTCACGCAGCGCCCGGATTCTCGCATAGAGAACCCTGGCGATGGGAGTGAGCGACTTCCACCGGGCCATGACTTCCGTCTCGCTCAGTAACGAGTCTTCCCACAAGGCATCTATCAGATCATCCCCGTACAGGCCCTTGTATCGAGACGGGTCCAACCCCTTGAACAGCTCCATGTGCGCGGCCCACAAAGCGGCCAGGTCCCACTTGTAGACGGGGATGCGATCCTTATAGTCGTGGCAGTCGAGGCATGTCGCTACAACTCTCGTACCGCCCGCCGACTTCGGGACCGGAAAGTGATCATGCTCGTGCCGCTCCAGGGGGTCGTCGCAGTAGAAGCACAGTCGACAGGAGCACTTTTGAGACTTGCGACGCAGCTCGCTCGGCTTCACGACTTCCCTCCGGGCACAGACTGATGTGATGCAGGCTAGAGCAAGGCACTGACAACTTTCGGGGTGAGAGACGTGCCAATCGGTCTAGATCGTCGAGCCGCAAAGGGCGCAAGCAGGGCCCACGAGCGCGAAAAGCAGCGCGAAACGATGAGAACCGTCGAACGTAGAAAGCCCAGCTCAGCCCATGAGCCTGGCGATCATTGCAGTTCAGCCCAGGTGGCGGATCAGACCTACGACGTATGATCCTCGGTGCTGTGATGGGCTCTACCTACGGCTTTGCTATGCACTGTGTGCTGACGGACGTCGATCGCGACTGTCTTTCGGCGTCTCTTGCGATCTAGGTCGCTCCGCATGCGATGGCGCAGCTCGGCAAATCGGTTCGCCCACTGATCCTGAGCGGCACGGTAGGCCGGGTCGTCGTGCGTCCCTCCTCCGCCTTCCACTAGATCACGCAGGCTTCTCAGAGCATTGAATGCAGAGGTGGACGCCTCGATGACTTGGTCTGGTGCGACCAGTGCAACCTGGTACCGCATCTCATACGCTTTGGCATCCTTGAACGCATCAAAAGCCAGGCGAGCCCTATCGTCAACGGATGCCACCGAAGACCGAGCGGCGACTCGAAGGTTATGCCGCGTCAGAGACAGTGCTGCAAGGTAGTCCCCATATGCCTGACGTTTACTAGCACGGTCGCCTTCTCGTTGGCTGCGACTCGCCCGTGTCAAGTCAGCGACAAGCGTCGCGCCGACGCCAATCGCGGCACCAAGTACCGTGCTTAGTAATGGCATCCAGTCCATCTCAGAAAGACTACTGACTGGTTCCTCGTGCGTGACCAACTGCGTGACAACGCCGACGGACGACCCTGGACGCTGGTGGACAGCAGCAGACGGTGCCCCGCAGGTAAGAGCATGTAAGACCAGTTCGAAGGCCCATTGCCGTTCCCTGATAAGGAAGAGGTTCTAGCTCACCTCATCGGCCGATTCGCCCGCTCACGCCATAACACTTGGCGGGCTTCCTTGGTACCCAGGAGGGTCAAGGCTCGCAGTGCGCAGTCTCGTAATGGCTCATCCTCGGACTGGGCCACCTCAGTCAGCAACGGAAGCGCTTCCGGAGACCGAGCTTCAGCGATCAGCTCCAGCAACCAGCACCGCAGGCCGCGGTCTTCGTGCTCCGCCCGGAACTCGTCGATCAGCTCCGCAACGTGATCCGCTGCGTAGGGCCGAAGGCTGTGAAAGCCGTCTTCCTGCTTCTGCGGATCGCTTCGGCGCATCAGGTGCATGGCGTCCTGAAACCGCTTGATCACGAGGCTGAGGGTACCGCTGAAAACAGCCCGCATGGGGACGCGCCTCGGGGCACATCGGGGGCGCATCGCAGCGGAAACCGGTGGCAAGCGATGGCAACCAACGGAAGCGGTCCCGCAGGTCGGCGATGGCTTGTGCGCCGTTGTCGCAGGTAGGGGGCACGCTGAATTTGTACCCGGCCTACAGGCCAAGCACCTCTCGCGTGGATAATTGTAGATGCAGTCCCCGAGCTACACCCAGTAGCTCTTTTTGGAGAGCGCGCCGCGTACTGCCTCGTGTCTTGATTGCATGACAGTTCGGGCAGAGTGCGATCATAGTACTCGGGTGGTCACGCCCGCCTCGGGCTAACTCGTTAACATGGTCCACTTCAAGAATGGGGTCGCCCTTGTCTGTCACGTCGTTAGGCTGACCTGCGCACTTCGGGTTCTCACATCGTCCATCAGCACGAAGAAGCACTGCAAGACGGGCCTGCGCTGATCGGAAGTATCGCTCGGTGACAGTACGGGTAGAGCGTCCGCTGTTCTGGCGCTCGCGTGACTCGACCGAGGCGCAGAGGCGCTGGTAGCGCTCGCGAGCATCAGAGGGATTAGCTGCAACAGGCGCCTCTGTGCCGAGCGTGTCATCGCGTGTCTGGTGGGTGTCTTCAGCTAAGAGCGCCAGAACCTCGGCGGGCCAAGTGTCGCGAAACGGAGAGGGTACTGGCGCTAGAACCCAGGCGTACTCTCGGCGCCAGTTCTTCTTGGTGTCCTTTCCCCAGACATAGCGCCGCTCCACAATTACCGCCCAGCTTTCAAATTCCCAATCGCCGCCGAGTGGTTTATGCCAGTACCGGATCGCGCGTTGCTCGGCTTGGTAGTTAGCGAGTTGCTGATTTCCGCCTGTCATGCGCTGATGACCGACCAGGCCATCACCTCGGTACTCAATCAAGTTGGTATCAGGGATGCGACGGTCTGCGTGAGGTCCCTCCTCATCCGCGAAGACGCACATCAGTCCGTCTTCCAGCGGTCCGATGCCAGAAACTCTCTGCCCGCCGTGAGCTTCCCATAAAGTTGTGCGGTTGCTGTAGTTTACGCTTCCAGGTATGGGGAGGAGCGCTTCCATCTCACGACCGGCAAGGATCTCGTGGAGTCCCGTAGCTTGCAAGAAGTCATCCGCAATGGGATTGAAGAACCGGACTAGCACAAGTGCAGCAGCTTGTGCGAGGACGTCGGTCTGCGTGGAGAGCAGGTTGTGAATGACCGGTGGAAAGCCGGCTGCTGGATCAATTGCATCCAGTGACGACAAAGTGGGACGTCTGCGCCCTGAGGTTAGAGTCAGCTTGTCTGCGGGTGAAATCTCCCACAAGTGATCAGTAGCGTGCAGGACCCAGAAGGGATAGACGGCCGCGTCGGGGCCCGCTCCGTTGCCATACTTGGCTGCGAGTTCTTTGAACGCTTCTCTTACCTCTCGCCACCGGGTGAGCCTTGGCTGTCCATTAGCCACTCTTCCTAGAAGCCACAGAAGGAGCAGTGGCCGGTGGAGGAGGGTAACTCCATCACGACCCCGCGGTGCGAGGTGCCCTAGCTGTTTGATGAATTTCCGTGCCTCGAGATGATGACTAACGTTCTCAATCGTCTCTTCGTCGACAGGTAAGCGCGCCTCTTCCCCTCCTTTCAATCTCCTAGGTCGGATGTCAGGATGGTTGCATCGCGGGCATTCACAACGTGCATAGCTACGCCCGTCCAGTGGCTTCGTTAGATAAACTTCGCCCGTACAGCGAGCATGGTATTTCGGATCTAGCTTCAAGCATAGCGAGGTCAAATGTCCGGGAAGTGCTACTAGATCTGGATCCTCCGGTATATCCCGAAAAGTTCTACCTGCCATGCGGTGGCACTCCCCTTCGGTTGAAGCAATATTAGGTCACTACATGTTCCCCTGAATCCATCGCAGTTGCTCTACGACACTCTCTAGGTGAGCAACCGTCTCGGGAAGATTTTGCAGGGTGTAGGCTGCGCTTGCCAGTTGCGCGATCGTTGTCTCGCCGGGGAGCTCTTTAGCCAGGTCGGAGAGCAGACTTACCGTATCCGTTAATCCGTGGAGATCCCTTGACGTCTCCGCCAGAAGAGGCACGACGTCGGGGAGGTGCTTTAAATCCTCGGCGGCTGACGCAAGCAGTGGAGCATAATCACCCAAGGTGATGAGTTGGTCGGAGGAACTGCTCAGCATGGTAACCAGATCGGGATCTAAACCCATCGCCTCAAGCCGTGCTTCCGCCAGCTCATCAATCAGGGCACGTAAGAGTGCCGCTGCTTCTGCGTCTGTTGCCTCGAACCGTTCGATTGCTTCATGCATTCGTTCGGCTATCGACTCGTGAGCATCAACGAGGATTTCTCTAAGGCGATCCTCGGTCAGTCTGCCCAAGCCGTCTAGAGCGGACAGACCAGGACCTTCCCGTTTTGCCTTCCACTCTTGGAGCAGCTCAGGGGGGTAGAGGTCGCGTCTTCGACCATCAATCCGCTTGTGATGCGGTCGACAGAGGAGAATGATGTTAGGGAAGTCATCCAGTTCGTCTTCCGTCATCTGCTCGTTTTCTCGTGCACCTCCCGGGTTCGCTGCATAGATATGAGCTTTTTCCACGTTTAACTCAGGTACTCCGTCAATCATCTTGACAATTGGCTCAGTACACGGAGGACTCGGCCAGTAGCAGGTTCCTTGTGCCAGAGAGTAGAGCGCCGCCAGAGTGCTGTCTGAGTACTTGCGCTGCCGTCCCATGTGACCTCATCCCTTGGTTCATGCATCGCTCTCCGTTGAGAATAGATGCACTTAGGGTGGACGGCTAGTGCTTGACATAGCAGTCTGCCAGCCACCTTGTGCAGACCGACTGGGTCTGTCGCTGATCAGACCTGCGGACCAGTCGGGACCCCGCCATGCGTACGGCCCGAGCGACAGCACAGGCGCACCTTGCTCTCGCCCTTTCGAGCGCCGCTGACCTGTAGAAAGGCCTACATGAACGTCCTAGGGATCAAGTGATTGCGGGTGCCGGACGGTTGTTGATTTGCGCCGTCACGATCCGCACTAGCTGGTTTCTGATCTCCATGAGCTGGCGCGCCAGCTCATCCAGTGTCTGGGGATCAGCCGGATGCCGTACATAACTCTTGTAATGAAGTAACTCCCACCCTTGACCCGGATCGTCGTTAACCCACATTGCATGGACCACAGTATGGCGCCGAGCCAGGAGGTCAGCGGCTTTCTCTACAACAGGTAGGAACGCATCCCGATAGGCCGGCGCGGCAACCTCAATGGAGCGGCGAGCGGCCCGGAGCGGCTCGCCCGGCTTGGCCAAGATCTTAAATGCGTTACCGTCAGCCTGACTGGCACCAATCCATGCAAGGACCAGTTCGAGATCACCGGCTGCGATGGTAATGCGGCCCACCGCCGCGACCACATCATCGGGGAGACCGTTCATACAACCCTCTTCAATCCAGGCCTATAACGAGCCCCGCCGGCTTATAAGAAAAACCGTGCGACGGCGACAGCTCCAAAGGTCTACTATCTATCCTATGAACCAACACAGCCCTGACCTTCACTTCGGGATCGAGGTTGCCGGCCAGCGTTCGCGCTGGTGGCGAGTCCGATCCGGTGCACGCAGGCCCGAACTGTTCTTAGAGCGTGAAAGCGTCACTCAGGCACATATTAGCCTACATGAGTCTGGGCAATGGCACCTGAAAGTGGACAAGAAGCAGAGAGTCCTCTGGAATCGACCTAGCGAGATTGCGATAGGTTTCACCCGCGCATTGCTAATTATCCAGCCCGGAGCTGTAGCCACAATCACGCTGCCCGACACGCATGATGTGAAGCGAATTAACATCACAGAACGCGCCCATCCAGTGCATTTTAATGTGTTTATCGAGAAGCCTGAGATAAATCTTTCCAGTTGGCCGGGAAGAACTTCCATGGGGACTGTCCTAATTGGACGTATCCCACTGGCTAACGATGCTGGTTGGTGCTCAGTTGTTGCCCATCAGGAGCCGTTCACTCTTGCTCCTCAGTTAGGCCCCAAGCCGACCGAGGAAGTTGTGAACCAGATGCGAGAGGCTGCCGAAGATGGAAGCCTTTATGCCACCTTGGTAAGTGAGCTAGCGGATGGCACCATGGCATTCGTTGACGGCCGAGTCTCAACCGTGTCGGAAACTAAGTAGCCCGCCTGAAACGACCAAGCCTGGGCAGTGACCAGGCTTGGTCGCTGCTCGTACGGCAACCTGAGTGACAACCGCCACGAACGCCGGCGAACATCCACGAACGAGATGCTGCTCTCTCTGTGAGGCTCATCACTACTATCTATGCCGGCGGCGCTGGGGCTTATCTGCTTCCCCTTGGACCCTCCATTGGATGCCGTAGGCGTCAAGAGCTCGATAAACAGTATCTCGTGCGAGGCCGGTGAGCATACTCAGTCGACGAATGTTCCTTTTCTCCCTGCTCGTATAACTCTACCGCTATTTGTTTCCGCCCGTAGATGCTCCCATCGTGCGCAGCTCTAGAGAAGTAGCCCTCAGCCCGCTCGACGTGAGTGACTGAGTGACAACCAAGGCGATGCTCGGCGAACAGTGTCGGTCAGTAGTGACGCTGGATGTTGATGCATAGGCCAGATGCGGCAACTCGAGGTGGTCACTGGTTGGCTTCATATCGAAGGCGGATCCGTGCAGAGCCGGTTGCTGTACAGCAACTCTTACAGCAACGCTGGCTTACGGAGGCGTACAGCACCGGCCCGTGACTGCCGCTTCAGCGGGCCGGAATGCTGCCGACGAGGCGTCTGCCCTTCCCTTGTAAACAGAAGGTCTGGGGTTCGATTCCCCAAGGCGGCTCTCGTACGGAAGGCCCCTGATCAGCGTCATCGCGGTCAGGGGCCTTTGCTTGTCTGGACAATCTTGGGATCTGGCTGACACCCCTGCTGACAGGAGACCAGATGACCTTGGAAGAGCACCCGGGCACGTGGACATACGATCCCGAAGCCGGAGCGGCATACGTTTACCTGCACGGCCCGATTCCGCCCGGCGGTGTCGCTGAAACGGTGACCGTGGACAGGCCGATGGTGAACCTGGACCTGGACGAGAACGGCAGGGTGATCGGTATCGAGATCCTCGCCACGTGGCCAGGCGAACGGGGCGACAAAGAAGACGATCACAGGTAGGAGAGCGCGTCTGACAGTGGTAGGGCTCAGGCGGAATTTCTGATCGAGTTGCCGTACGGGTTCAAGTCGCCGCCCGTGCCGGGCGGCGGTGGCGCGGCGCGTCCGGACGCGGCCGGGCGTGCGGCCTCTTCGGGCCGGTCCCGTCCGCGCCGACGCCAGCCGCGCCCGATCCCCGGCAGACGCATGACGCTCGCAGGAAGCGCGACCACCAGGACGAGCACGACGCCGACCGCCGCGGCCACGCGGAAGCGCCGCAGATGGCTGAGGTCTTTCTTCGCCTCCGGCGGGGGATCTCCGGCTCCGAGGTGATCACGGCGCGCGAGCCGGGGTTCGTGGGTGGCTGGGGAGCCTGATCGCCTCGCCCGCCATCGACTCAGGCAAGCCCAGCAGACCGGCTCCTCCGGCTCAAGGCCGGCCGTGACCGATGGCATCCGATGACCGGGGAACCGCGACCAGGTTGACGTACACGCGAGGCCGGCCTTGCGCCTCCGGTCCTCGGCCCGCTGCCGCTATGCGGTGGGTCGACGGCGTACGAGGTGATCAGGACCGGGCAACTTGCGGCGCGCCGGTTGAGGCGGCGAGACATGTCTCGGACGTTGCTGCGCACCAGAAGCCTGACTCAGACCGTTGCCTGCCCGATGTGTGGATGGGCTGGCGCGTGCTCACAATCCTCGGTTGCGCGTGAAATTCTCTCGATCTAGAAAGTACTCAGACATGTCACTCGTGGCCTTGACGACAATGGGGTCCTCAAGGGGGGCGGGCCAGATCTGAAGGTAGTGGTTATCGACGCCGTCATCCCCCCCGCCTTCCCAATCCATGTTCTTGACGTGATACCGAATGCGGTAGGTTCCAGGCCCGCCCGGAAGAGGAGGAAGGGGATGCATCACAGCCTCGTCGAAGGTGTACCCGCTCATCTCCACTTCGCCTGACATGGACACAAAGCCGATTTCCACGATGTCCTCATAGGTAGCGAGATCTGCCCCGGGATCCCGGTCGGCGATCGTCACAGTGAAGTCGGCCGGCCCACACTGATGGGTGATGTGAAGGGTGACCCAGCCCTTCTCGACCTCGATGAACCCAACGGACTGGGCTGGTGTATCGGCATACCCGTCCAGTTCCTTGTCCTGCAGCCCGGCGATGCCACAGTCAGCGACTTCGACTGTCAGACGTACAGTGCGGGTCTCATCGTTGCTCATGAACGGGAAGCGTAAACGCCGCCACCGACAAGATCGTGAGACAACAAGAGGCGCAAGGATGAGCGGTTGCGCCAGCTGGGTGCGCCGAGGCGAGGTAGCGGGACCTTTTGAAAGTACCTTCTTGCCGGACCTCGTCGCCCGGTCAGGCCGGTCAGGAGTAAGCGGCGACCATGCCGATCACGATCAGTACCAGGGACAGGGCGGTGACCGCCGATCCCGCGATTACGGCGGTCTTGCGCCCCCGCCTGGCTCTGAAGACGTACAGCACGACGTAGGGCAGGAAGGCTAGCGCGCCGAGGCCGGTGGCAGGGAGCGTCATGGCCCGCAGGACCCCCTTCGTGCCGGACGGTAGCGCCTGATCCCCCTCAGGGGTGAGCTGGGCCCGCGTCACGTCCCCCACTTCTGAGTCGGGCGATGCGGCCACCATGACCGCGTCTCCACCGCCGTCGGGGACGAACCTGCCCCTGCAGTCATACCGTCCCTGGCCGAGGGAGGCGCAGGAGACGACGGTGAGGGCGCCAGAAGTGCCGATCTTCCCGGTCGCGAGCCGGAAATCCGGCACCGCGGTCACGAACGGCAGCACGCCGAGCGTGAGCCAGCAGATCAGGAGGATGCCCATACCGATCTTTCCCGGCATGCGGCGACCCGGGGTCACGGTCGTGGTGAGCGCCTCAACAGCGTCGGTCAGGTCCATTAGGCCAGCATGGTTTCGCCGACTTGGGACTGACCTGTAACAGGCTTGCCAGGCCGAGACGGCCTGACCGTCCGACCCGCCACACCGAAGGGGTCACAGGAAGGATCTCGCTGACACGAGTGCTGACAACGGCCGTGGACGATCGTGGAAGCCGGTGGACTCGGCAACAGTCAGAGGCACCCGTGACCAAGGCCCCAGTGGCAGTGGTGTGCGCCTCTGGACATCCCCGATTCTCCGTGCGAACAGACAGTCTGGGGTTCGATTCCCCAAGGCGGCTCCAGCCCAGAGGCCCCTTCCCGTGATCGGGAAGGGGCCTCTGGTGTCGGTACAGCACCGTCCTCCGTCGCCACCGGCGCTCCTCTGGGCTTGATGGGTGGCAGAAGGCCAACGATGAGCATCACGTTGCGTCCGGCGACCAGTGAACCCGAGCCGGTTGGATCCGGTCGCGACAGTGGAGGACCTTCTACGGGACGCTGTAAAGGAACCATAGGTTGTACTGGTAATCACAGTGATACCAGGTCCAAAGGTGGTTCTGGACGCCGTAGTCCCCATACCGATAGCAGTCGGACGAGGAGTAGTAGACGTTACGAAGCGTATCGGCATGCGCGGGGACGGCGTTCGCGACGACTGCCAGCCCACTGACCAAAGCGCCGGCGACGGCTAAAGCTCTGATTTTCCGCACTTACTCTCCTTGCGGTGGATGTCGTGCCGAACTTCCACTGCGGAGCATTGCAGCGCGGGTGATATCAGTACAGGTCACGTTTACCCGCCGTCGTTCCCCGACGAGGTGACCTGCGGCCATACCGGACAAGGGCTGAAACTTTCCCCACAGATCTTCCACGCTGACACGCGGTTTCGGATGCACCCGAGGACATGGCCGGTCTCGGCCGAGGACGGCTTGGGCCGCTTCTACCTACGAGCCATGACCTACCATCGGCGAATGCTCGTCGTGCTCGTGAACGGCCTGCCCGGCTCGGGTAAGACAACCCTCGCCAAGGCCCTCGCCCATGCTCTCGGCCTCCCCCTTCTCAGCAAGGACCGCATCAAGGAAACCCTCGCCGACATACTCGGCGTCACCCCACCACCAGGTCTGGCCGACCGGCGATGGAGCCAGAAACTGGGCGCCGCAGCAAGCGAAACCCTCTGGGCGCTCCTCGCCGACACCACATGCGGTGCGGTGCTCGAAAGCCCGTGGCTCGCGCATATGCGGCCGATCGTTCTCGCCGGTATGCAGAAAGCCGACGTCACCGCCGTCCACGAGGTGTGGTGCGACATCCCTGTGACCCTCGCTCGCCGGCGATACGAGAAACGGTCCGCTGACCGGCACCCCATCCACCGTGACTCCCACGTTGATGATCAGCAGTGGGAGGAATGGGCGCGTCAAGCCAGCCCACTCGCCCTCGGCCCCGTCCACCGTGTGGACACCACCCAGGTCGTGGACGTGACCGAGCTGGCGGAACAGATACGCTCAGGGCGCGCGCGTTGAATCGCCGCAGATCACGGGAAGGGGCACGTCACGCCCCGCCGACAGCCGTTTTCCGGGCGGACCTGTGTACGGCGATCAGCCCGATGACCATGACCAGCCCGTACACGAGGAACGGCCAGCCGTACGGCCGGCGGGGCGCCCACTCGTCGAAGGTGATCATCACGCCGGTCAAGGTGACGACCGCCGTCAGCGCCCAGCCGACGACCTGGCCCGCCGAACGGGTCCGCCGCCGCCTCAGCAGGAGCATCAGGGCGATGGCCGTGACGATCCCCGGCCAGGCCATCAGGACGTAATCCCAGGCGTAGTGGTAGTTCCAGCCGTAGGCGGGGTCATCGTGCCTCTGCCCGACGATTGCGTCTTTCAGCACGCCGTACAGAGAAGTACCGACAAGGGAGAGCGGGAAGGCCATCAGGACCATGGTCAGCACTCCATACATGGAATCGCCGAGATGACCCTCTTCGGTCATCCATGTAAGCGTGAGTACGGCCGCCGCGTACGCGCATACGGTCACCGCCGCCGGTAAGCCTGAGACGCCTCTGGAATCGGTCACTTCGCCATTGTGGCCGTGCGCCGCGGGATACCCGGGTGAATACCGTCGTGCGGGAGTCGTGCAGGCCCCTGGCCTCGATCCCGCCTTCGCCGACGGCCGGCCACCGAGCGGACCGGCGTCACCTCACGGCTGAGGCCGCAGCAGGGCGACCGTTCTGGTCCCGATCTTGAAGGACGCGCAGGTACGCAGGCGGTCGGCGCGCGGCGCCTTACGTCCGCGGACCGCCACCGCGATCACCGCGTTCTCGTCCAGCACCGAGCCCAGGGTGTCGAGCATGCCGACGGCTCCGCCGGCGCCGTCGGGGCCGTGCCAGGACGTCTGCTCGCCGTAGGGCACGTCCGTAATCACCACGTCCGGCCGGCGTTCCGCGAGGATCCGGCGGAGCCGGGCGGCGTCGAAGACGTCCGCCTGATACACGGCGTTGGGCACGTCGCCGCCGTCGGCGCTCAGCGTGTGGGCGATCCGGTGTGCCGCCTCGGCCGCCGCAGTGTGGGAAGGGCGTCCCCAGCGCTCGGCCTGCTCGGCGAGATGGGCGGCACGTGCCATCAGCCCGGATCGCGTCAGCAGGGCCAGATTCCGTTCCGCGAGCCCGACGGCGGCCGGATCGATGTCCGAGGCCAGCACGGCCGAGATCCGGCGACGATGCAGCAGCCCGATCACGGTCAGCAGGTAGCCGCTGCCGCAGCACGGATCCCACACCGTGGCCCGGTCGCCGCCCCGTAGCTCCATCGCGCGCTGGAACATCTCGCTGGCCAGCCGGACCGGAAAGGCGGGAAACCCCGGAGCCGAATGCAGCACCGCGCCGCTGGCCAGATCGGCGTAGTCGTCCCGGACGGTCGCGTGCCGGTAGGTCACGACGCGGGGCCGTTCTCGTGACGCCTCACCAGCCGGGCATCCGTCCCTGCGGCTGCGTCCACCCCCCGCGGATCGTCCGGTGACGACCCGATCCGCTGCCACAGCGGCTCCCCGGAGGGGTCGCCGACCTCGCGCGGGACCACCGCCTCCGCCGTGGCGAACCCGTTCGCGGCAAACGGATCGACGTCGAGGATTGTCACATTTGGGGACGATATCAGCGCCGACCGCCGATCTTTGGAGCTCCTCGCCCGGCGTCTCCCGGAACTCGGCGAGGCTCAGCGGTCGCCGCGGCGACGGAACCTGCCGCTCACTCCGCCGAACAGCGCCAGGCCCTTGATCACGACCACCGGCGCCGACGGGTCGACGTCCGGGCTGTTGTGCACGTCGTAGCCGCCGAAGACGCCGACGCCCTGGCAGCGCACCTCGACCCCCTCCGGCAGGATGATCTCGGCCCCGCCGAAGATGGCGTTGATCGTGATCTCGACCTCTTTCGCCTCGAACTCGGCGTCGGTGAGGTCGAACCGTACGCCGCCGAAGACGGCCAGCGCCTTGGTCTGCCGTCGTACCCGCCAGCGGCCCCTGCGGTCGGCACCGCCGAAGACGGCGATGACGTTGTCGGGCTCGGTGCTCGCGCTCGGCGCGTAGGACACCGGGCTCACGGCGGGTCGCGGCCGCTCGGCGTGCCGCTCGACCTGGAGGTCATGGGTGAGGACCTCGAGCTCTCCCACGGTCTTGGCCTGGTAGAGGGTGTCGAGGCGTTCGGAGTACTCCTCGTGGCTCAGCTGGCCCGTGCTCAGGGCTTCCCCGAGCAGGGCGGCGACCTGGTCCCTGTTGCTGTCCGAAGCACGCAGGTGAGACGTCGGGGAGTCCCGGCGCTGGGGGGGATTTTCCATGCTGGTCACGATAGTTCTCAATCGACCCGACAGGGAGTTCGTCCCGCCTCGAAATGTTCCTGTAGCCGGCCGTCGAGGAACCGGGTGATGCCGCGAACGCGGTCGCCGCTCAGCGTGAGCACGATGACCCCGGTGGGCTCGCCGTCGAGGGAGCAGGTGAACGCCGGTCGCCCGTTGGCGCGGGCGGGCCTCAGCTCCAGGCGCCGGCCCGCCCGCCACTCCGCGCTCGCCCGCAGGAACGAGGCGATCGCCACCACACCGTGGTATTCGTGCGGCGCGGGCGGCATGGACAGCCACGCGTCGTCGGTGAGCAAGGCGACCAGGGTGTCGATGTCGTCGCCGGTGAAGGCCTCGGCGAAGCGGCGGACCAGATGCCGCTCCTGCGCCGAGCCCTGCGCGGGCGGTTCGCCACGGCGGTGGCCGAGCGAGGCCCGTGCCCGCTGCAGCAGGCCTTTGACGGCCACCGGTGTGGTGCCGAGCATGGGGGCGACCTCGATCAGCGGGTAGCCGAGCACGTCGCAGAGCACCAGGACCGCGGCCTGCCGCGGCGGGATCCGCTGGAGCGCGGCGACGAAGGCCAGCTCGACCGCCTCCCGCGCCGTGTAGCGCGCCTCGGGGCCGGGGGCGGCGTCCGGCACGGACTCGAGCAGGCTGTCCGGGTACGGCTGCAGCCACCGTACGTCGCCGTGACGGCTCGGTTCCGGCGGCCGGAACGGCGGGCTGGGCGCGGGCGGCATCCGCCTGCCGCGGTCGCGCAGGGCGTTGAGGCACCGGTTGGTCGCGATGCGGTAGAGCCACGACCGCGACGACGCGCGGCCCTGGAAGCCGTCCAGGCCACGCCAGGCCGCCAGCAACGTCTCCTGCAGCACGTCCTCCGCGTCGGTCAGCGAGCCCAGCAGGCGGTAGCAGTGCAGCAGCAGTTCCTGCCGGTACGCCGCGAGCTCTTCGAACGCGATTTCCGCCACGACCGTTCCGTTCCGCGGGTCTTCGGTGTCGTACAAGGCAGCACCGGAAGGAGACATGATGACCAGCTCAGCATTGCAGATCGCCCTCGCCTATCACCGCGCGTGGACCGGCACGGACATAGACCTCGCGATGGGCCATATCGCCGACGACGTCGTGCTCGACGCCCCGGCGGGACGGCTCGTCGGGATCCAGGCGTACCGGGACTTCCTTGCGCCTTTCGCCGAACGGTTCCTCGTCAGAGCGGAGATGATCGCGGCGTTCGGGGACGACGACAGGGCCCTCATGATGTACGACGCGGAGACGATCCCGGCGAAGAGCGCGCCCGCGGCCGAGTGCGTCACGGTCCGCGACGGGAAGATCGTGTACAACCGGTTCGTCTTCGACCGCACGCCGTTCGACGAGTTCCGCCGCCGGCAGGCCCAGGCGGGCGTCCCGGGGGTCCGGGGAGACACGACCCGGTAGGAACGCCGGTGATTCCGCCGATTACCGGGCCGGGCAGGGCGGGTGACACTGTGCCTCCCCGACATTCGTCTCACGGAGGTAACCCGTGCGCGTACCCGTCCGGTCCCCCCGGCGGCGGATCACCGCCGCGGCGCTGGGGGTGGCGCTCGCCGCCGCCCTCCTCGGCGCCCCGCCGGCCGCCCAGGCCGCGGCAGCGAACCCCGTCATCAGCGTCCCGGCCGCCGGGGAGCACGGCTTCCCGTTCCTCGCCGCGGCCGAGGACCTCGGCTCGTTCGGCTTCACCGAGAGCGAGTACTTCATCGAGGGCACCGCCACCTCCTACGCCAAGTCCGGCATCTGGACCTCGGACGGCCGGTGGGGCGTCCGGGCGTCCGGCCGCGCTCCGTACAAGACCCGGCTCCTGGTCCGCCGGCCCGCCGACGCGGCGAGGTTCAACGGCACGGTCGTGGTCGAGTGGCTCAACGTCAGCGGCCAGATCGATCTGTCCCCGGACTACTGGTTCGAACGCGACGAACTGCTGCGCAAGGGCTACGCGTGGGTCGGCGTCTCGGCGCAGGAGGTCGGTGTCGACGGCGGCCTCGGCGAGATCCAGGGTCTCAAGGGCTGGGACCCCGCGCGGTACGGCAGCCTCGTCCACCCCGGCGACGCCTACGCGTACGACATCTTCTCCCAGGCCGGGCAGGCGCTGCGTACACCGAGCGGGCCGGACCCGCTCGGCGGCCTGCGCGTCACGACGCTGCTCGCCGACGGCGAGTCGCAGTCGGCCGGCTTCATGACGACGTACGTCAACGCGATCCAGCCCATGGCGGAGGTCTACGACGGATTCATGATCCACAGCAACGGCGCGATGGGCGCCCCGATCAGCGGCAGCCTGCTCGACGTGCTGGCGATGCCGAACCCGAGCAGGATCCGTACGGACCTGCCGGTGCCGACGTTCGTGGTGCTCACCGAGACCGACGTGCCGACGACGTTCGTGACTCGGCAGCCGGACACCGACCGGGTGGTGCGCTGGGAGCTGGCCGGTACGGCCCACGGCGACCAGTGGGCCTACGACCTCGGTGACCCGACGGTGCAGAAGTCGGCGGGCTCCGCCGCGCCGAGTGC
Source organism: Microbispora sp. NPDC046973 (assembly GCF_040644495.1). Taxonomy (NCBI): domain Bacteria; kingdom Bacillati; phylum Actinomycetota; class Actinomycetes; order Streptosporangiales; family Streptosporangiaceae; genus Microbispora; species Microbispora sp. NPDC046973. The sequence goes on from NZ_JBEYWQ010000016.1 coordinate 114,664, forward strand.
CGACTGCGCCGCCGGGTCGGCGCCGTTCAACGACGGACCCGGCCACTACTCGATGAACGCGGCGCTGCGGCTCCTGGCCGCCTGGGCGAGGGGCGGGCCCCGGCCGCCGAGCGGGGCGTTGCTGCACCCCGACCTGCGCGACCCGGCCACGGGCCTGGCCGCGGGCGGCATCCGGCTCCCCGACGTGGCGGTGCCGACCCGCACGCTCACGGGGGAGCGGGACACCAGCGGCAGCGGCGTCTTCTGCGGCCTCTACGGCGCCCGCGACCCCTGGAACGGCGACGCCGACCCGTGGGACCGGCACAACGCGGGCGACCCGTCCGACCCGTTGCTGCCGCGTACGGCCGAGCCGGTGCTCGGCCGGCTCTACCCGACGCACGCCGACTACGTGAGCAAGGTGCGGGCGGCCGCGCAGGCGTCGGTGAGCGCGGGATACCTCCTCCCGGAGGACGCGACCACGATCGTCACCGCCGCGGAGAACTCCGGCATCGGCGGCTGACGCGACCACCGGGGCAAAGCCCCTTCTCTCGACGGCGAAGGCCCCTTCCCGCGCCCGGGAAGGGGCCTTCGCCCGCCGGCTGCCCGCTTCCGCCGGGCTCCCTTCAGGCGACGGCGGCGGGAGCCCACAGACCGTCGATCTCCTGCTCCGCCGCCGCGAGGCTCTTTTCGGCCAGCGGGATCAGCTCGGCCATCGACGGTGTGACGTAGGCGAGGGTGAGCTCGGCCGTGATGAAGCGCGGCTGCAGGCCGGTCATGGACAGACCGTGCGGCAGCCACGGCGCGGCATGGTCCCACCCCTCGCGTGGCGTCCCCGTCCCGTAGCCGCCGCCGCGACTCGCGATGACCAGGAAGTCACGCCCTCCCAGCAGACCCTCGCCCGTCGCGGGGTCGTACGACAGCCCGGGGGCGATGAGGTGGTCGACCCAGGACTTGACGGCGCTGGGCGCCCCGAAGTTGTAGAGCGGGAGCCCGAGAACGATCGTGTCGGCCTGCCTCACCTCGTCGACCAGCTGTTCCGTCAATCTCCACGAGGCCGCCTGGGCGGGGGTGTGCTGCTCTCGCGGCACCATCCGGGCCAGGCCGCTGTCCTGGTCAAGGTGCGGGAGCGGGGCGCCGCCCAGGTCGCGGTAGGTGACGGTGCCGCCGGGATGGGTGGCGCGCCAGACGGCGACGGCCCTCGCGGTGAGCTTGCGGCTGACGGAACGCTCGCCCTGGATGCTCGCGTCGATGTGCAGCAGATGAGACATCTCCTGGCCTTTCACAGATGATTGATGCTGCATCAATGATTAGTCCTTCGCTCATTACAGGTCAAGTGGGCTAGAGTTGAGCCATGACGTCCTTGCCCGTCGTCAATCAGCCGGTGCATCGATGCGGCGCGCTGCTCGAACACCTCGCGCGCCGTCTGCGTCTTCGTTCCGAGTCGGTGCTCGCACCGCTCGGCCTGCGTCCCCGGCACCTCGTCGCCCTCACGGTGCTGCGGGACCGCGGCGGCAGCACCCAGCAGGCGCTCGCGAGCACGCTGGAGATGGACGGGACGAACGTCGTCGGGCTGCTCAACGACCTGGAAGCCGAGAAACTGATCGAGCGGCGGCGGTCGCCGGAGGATCGCCGCAGGCACATCGTCGAACTCACCGAAGCCGGCGCGAAGCGGCTCGCGAAGGCCGAGTTCGCGCTGGCGGCGGTCGAGGACGAGGTGCTCGGCGCGCTCGACTACGACCAGCGCGAGACTCTCTACAGCCTGCTCCAGCAGGTGGCCACCGGCGGCGTGGAGGCCTGCGCCGAAGTGGCCGCCTGCGACGAAGTCCCACCCTGCTGAGCCCGAGGCGGGGACGCCTGCCTGTCTGTCTGCCGCCAAAGCAGGTCGCAAAATCTGGAAGTAGGTACTAATCTACGTTCTTACTATGAAGGACGTAGATACCTATGAGAATGATCCTGACGGCTTCCTCTACGACCCGCGAGCCAGGGCGGCGATGGCGTGGATCGCCGGTGACGACGGCGATCTGCCGGCGTTCGAGGCGAGCGCGGCCGTCCGCACCGCGTCTCACGCGGTCGAGCGCCTCCGCTCCCACGGCTCGGAGGGCAGAGGGGTCAGCGCGGGCGCTCTCGACCTGCTGATCCGGCTCGCCGCACGCGAGCGGGGGATCAGCATCGGCGAACTCGCGCGGGCCGCAGGGGTCAGCTCCCGCAACGTCACCGGCCTGGTGGACACCCTCGAACGCGACGGACTGGTCCGCCGGGTCCCCGACCCGAGTGACCGGCGTTCGGTCCTCGCCGAGATCACCCCGGCCGGCCGGGCGTGGATCGAGGACTTCCGCACGCCGTCGAGGCTCGCCATGCGGGCGCTGTTCCGGGGATTCACGCCCGAAGAGCTGGTCGTCCTGCGCGACCTGTGCCTGCGCCTGGCCGCCAACCAGCAGCGCCTCGCCGCCCACCTTCGTCAGATCGGATCCCAGCCATGACCGTGACCGCCCAGGAACAGGCGCGGGAACAGACGCGCCGTGCCGTACGCGGGTATCACGAGGCCCGTTTCCGCGGGGACGCGACCGCCGCCGCGACACATCTGGGGGAGCCCTTCCGGTTCCAGAGCCCGTTCTTCGCTTCCGGCGACAGGGCCGGGCACCTGGCGACGTTGCCGGGGTTCGTGTCGATCGTCACCGGGGTGGACCTCATCAGTGAGCTGTACGGCGAGGCCGAGGCGACGCTCGTGTACGACGTGCACACCGCGACGCCGGCCGGCACGCAGCGCACCGCCGAGCACTTCCGCCTGGACGGCGGCAAGATCGTCTCGATCATGCTGGTGTTCGACGCGTCGCCCTGGCAGCCCATGAGGGCCGAGATCGAGCCTGCAGGGTGAACCCGCGGGGCCCCGGGCACGAGGACCCCGCGGGAGTACGGGTCAGCCGTTGACCTCCAGCGCCACGCGTACGGCCGACTCCAGAGCGCCCTCGATCCAGGAGTGCTTGAGCGAGGTGTGCTCGCCGGCGAAGTGCAGCGGGCCCTCGGCGACGCCGATGGCGGGGTGGATCTCGGTCATCTGGCCGGGCGTGAAGACCGCGGCCTCGCCGAAGGCGTAGCGGTTGCGCATCCAGCTCTGGGTCTGGCCGCGGCCGGTGTAGAACTCCGCGATGCGGTCGCCGTGCACCTCCTGGAGCCCGCGCAGCGCGTAGCCGTACCGTTCCTCGTCGTCCATCGAGTCCCAGCGGGTCGCGTCGTCGGCCCACGAGTAGCTGGCCAGCACGACGCCGCCCTCGCTGCCCGGCACGGGGTGCGAGGGGAAGTAGATGAACCGGTTGGCGTTGTCGCAGACCGACCCGCCGCCCATCGTGTGCGTCAGCGGTCCGGGGCGGTAGCGGCCGCCGAGCTCGCGCTTCCAGTCCTCCTCGGTGAACTCCCACCAGCGCCTGCGGAACTCCAGCAGCACCTTGGTGGCGGAGTCGTAGTGCAGCTCCATGATGGAGCGGCGCTTGCGATAGGACAGGGCCGGCGCGATCTCGACGTGACGCAGCGCGGAGAACGGGACCGTGATGATCGCCACATCTGCCTCGAACGTCTCCCGCGGCGTCTGCCGGGTGAACTCCGACTCCGTGCTGCCCGCCTCGCTGACCGTCGAGATACGCACGCCGCGTCCCGACGTCTCGATCCGTACGGCCCTGCGGTCCATGCGGATCTCGTCGCGCAGGCCCGGCTCCAGCGCGTACGGCAGCTCCCTGCTGCCCCCGGCCATCTCCCAGTAGGTCACGGCCGGGTTGACGAGACTGCGGGTGAGGAACGTGTGCATGAACGACAGCGGCAGCCGGGAGGTGAGGTTCTCCAGCGTGCCGATGGCGTCGATCGCCTCGTCGCCGAGCTTCGCGTGCTCTTTCAGGTAGGCGTACATCGAGTAGCCGTCGAAGTCGTACAGCAGCCGGGCCCAGCCCTCGATCTGCTCGGGCAGCGGCTTGTCGACCCGCTTGTCGCCCCTGCGTACGGAGAAGTAGTCCCTCGCCGGGTCCAGGGCCTCGTCGAGGATCGCGGCCGCGGTCCGGTCGTCCCTGAGGCCGAACGACGCGTTGATCCTGCGGGGATCCCTGGCGTACTCGTCGCGCCGCTGGGTGATGCCGTTGACGTGGATGAACGTGTGGTTCACGCGCGGGGGCGGCGTGAAGGCGCCCTTGGGCGGGCCGGAACGCCACACCTGTCCGTTGTAGGAGGTGTAGACGACCGGAGGCACCGGGCCGCGGGGCACGGCGCCGGGCGGCACGTCGACGTTGTAGAAGGGCCGGCGCGTGATTCCCAGCTTGTCGATGAGCGCCAGCGTCAGCGGGTGGAAGTCCGGGATGCGCATGGCCCCCGCCTCCGCGTACTGCCGCCGGTCGCGGAAGCCCGTCCGGAAGGTCTTGATCCGGCCGCCGATCCGGTTGCCGTTGGCCTCGATGACGGTGACGTGGTGCCCGGCCCGCTTCAGCAGCGTCGCGGCCACCAGGCCGGAGATCCCGGCCCCGACGATCAGGACCTTCTTGGGCGTACGAGTCCTCGGCAGGCCCTGGTCGATGAGCACCTGCAGGTAGCGGTGCTTGAGGTCGTTGCCGTCCCTGTCCACGAGCAGGTGGTCGCGCGCCACTTGAAGACAGGTCTGCCAGCGCTCTCCCGCGTACGGCGCGCGCGCCGCCGAGGCGGGGGGCGTGCCCAGGGACGGACTCATGACCGATCCCACCGCGCCCAGCCCGGCCAGCCTGGCGAATCCCCGACGGTCGATTGAGACCACGAACTCCTCCTCCGCGATTCGGTTACGGAGGGTGAGTTTCGGGGTCATGGTCAAAGGACGGCATGCGACGCGCCGGGGACGTGCAACTGGTGTCCCAGGCAATGGTCACGACGAGGGTGTGCCGTCCAGCGTCCGCTCCCAGAACACCTCGTCATGCCATGCGCCCTCGAGGAAGATGTGGGCGTGGGCGATCCCCCAGGGGCGGAAGCCGTTGGCGCGCAGCACCCGCTGCGAGGCCAGGTTGTCCATGCGGGTGTGCGCCTCCGCGCGGTGCAGCCCGAGCTCCTCGGTCATCACGGTGAGTATCCGGCCCACCGCCCGGGTCGCGTGCCCCCGGCCGTCGAAGGCCGAGGCGACCCAGTAGCCCAGGAAGCCCTTCCGGAAGGGGCCGCGCAGGATCGTGCTCACGGTCACCTGCCCGACGACCTCGCCGCCCGCGAGGATGACCGCAGGCCAGCGCTCGCCCCGGTCGTGCTCGTGGAGCAGCGCCTCGATGCGCCGGCGCTGCCCGGCCGCCGTGTAGAACTCGTCCGGCTGGGCCGGTTCCCAGGCGGCGTACGCCCGCCTGTCGCGGGCGCGGTGCGCCGCGATCGCCTCGGCGTCGTCCACCCGGATGAGCCGGATCGTGGTGTCCTGGTCCGTCATGCGGTTCTCTCCTCCGCTCGTGTGCCGTCCGCGCCGCCGGGAAAGTAACGGCTGGACCGGTTCAACGCATCTCCCTACCATTGGCCCGTGCGGCTGAACGTCCTCGGTCCCATGGAACTCGTCGTGGCCGGGCAGGCCGTGCCGGCCGGGCCGCCCAAGCAGCGAGCGCTCCTGGCCCTCCTCCTGATGAGCGCCGATCGGGTGCTCCCGGCGGACGTGCTGGCCGACCGGCTCTGGGGCGGCAGCCCGCCCGCGAGCGCCCAGGGCAGCCTCCAGGTGTACGTCTCCAACCTGCGCCGCCGCCTGGAGCCCGGCCGGAAGGCCGGGGCGCCGGCCACGGTCCTGGTCAGCGCGGCGGACGGGTACGGCCTGATGACCGGCGGGATCGGCCTCGACACGCGGGACTTCGACGCGCTCGTGTCCACGGGGTCGGGACACCTGGGCGAGGGACGGCACGAGCAGGCGGCGGCCGTGCTCACCGAGGCGCTCGCCCTCTGGCGGGGCGACGCGTACGCCGACGTGCGGTCCGAGGAGTGGGCGCGGCCGGAGATCGCCCGGCTGGAGCAGCTCCGGCTCGACGCGGTCGAGGGGCTGGCGGAGGCACTGCTGGAGCTGGGCCGCCAGACGGACGTGGTCGCGCGGCTCGAACCGTTCGTGCACGACCATCCGCTGCGGGAGCGGGCCTGGGAACTGCTCGCGCTGGCGCATTACCGGTCGGGCCGCCAGGCGGCGGCGCTGGAGTGCCTGCGCAGGGTGCGCGAGGTGCTGGCGGGCGAGCTGGGCATCGATCCCGGGCCCCGGCTGCGCGAGCTGGAGACCGCCGTGCTGCGCCAGGACGCCGGCCTGACCGCCGCGGCCAGGCCCGCCGCGCCGCCGCCGAGGCGGTCCGCCCCCCGGCGACGCGCCGACGACGGGCCGTTCGTGGGACGCGAGAGCGCGCTGGAGTTCCTGGCCGGCGCCGTGCAGGCGGCGTCCACGGCCCGGCAGGTCGTGCTCGTGGACGGCGAGCCGGGGGTCGGCAAGACGAGCCTGCTCAGGAGGTTCCGCGCGACGGCCGGCGTCCCGGTGGGGTGGGGGTCGAGCCCCGACCACGAGACGGCGCCCGCGCTGTGGCCGTGGGAGCAGGTGCTGCGCGACCTCGCGGACGCGGCACCCGGGGCCGTCCTGCCCGAGGAGGTCCGCACGTTCCTGTCGGGCGGGGTGGAGGCGATCCCGGCCTACGACGCGCAGGGGGCGCGGCTGCGGTTCTTCGAGGCGGTCGGGGCGTTCCTGGCCGATCTCGGCCCGGTGGCCGTCGTCCTGGAGGACGTCCACGCGGCCGACGACGCGACGCTGCGCCTGCTGGTCCACGTCGCGTCCACCGCGCGACCGGGCCTGCTGGTCGTGGCCAGCTTCCGAAGGCACGAGGCGTCGGCGCTGACCGCCACCCTGTCGGCGCTGTCCCGGCTCGGCGCGCGCAGGCTGGGGCTCGACGGGCTCGCGGCCGAGGAGGTGCGCGCGCTCGTGCGGGAGCTGTCCGGCCGTGACCCGGGCAGCCGGAAGGCCGAGGAACTGTGCGGCCGCACCGGGGGGAACCCGTTCTTCCTCGCCGAGCTGGCCCGGGCGGGCGAGGAGCTGCCGCAGGGCGTGCTCGACGTCGTGCTGCACCGGGTGGCCGGTCTGGGGGAGGAGACGGCCGCGCTGCTCGAGCTGGCCGCGGTCGCGGGCGACGAGTTCGAGGCGCGGGTCATGGCCGAGGTCGCCGGGCGCGACCTGGGCGACCTGGTGCCGTCGCTGGACGCGGCGCTGGCGGCCGGTCTGATCCGCGAGTCGGGCACGAGGCTGGGTGGGTACGCGTTCGCGCACGCCCTGGTGACCGACGCGTTGCTGTCGCGCCGCTCCCGCCTCTGGCGGGCGGGCGTGCACGCGCGGCTGGCCGGCGTGCTCACCCGCGCGTACGGCGATCGGGACGACCAGGCGGCGACCATCACGCGGCACTGGCTGGCGGCGGCCGAGCTGGGCCCGGAACCTGCCCGCATGGCGATGGGCTACGCCGCCCGTGCCGCGCGTGCGGCCATGCGCAGGCACGCGCTCGACGACGCGGCCACCTCGTGGCAGGAGGCGCTGGCGGCAGCCGAGCTCGCCGGAGCGGAGGTGGCCGAGCGGTTCGAGCTCGCGGTGGGCCTGGCCGAGAGCCGCTACGCCGCCGGTCGGTACGACGAGGGCTACGAGGCGATCGAACAGGCGCTGGCTCTCGCCGGAGACGACCTGGAGCGGGCCGTGAGGGCCGCCGACATCGCGATGGGGCACGGTGTCTGGGTCCCCTTCCGCTATGGCCTGGACGTGCGGTCCCTGCAGGAGTCCATGGACCGCGCGGTGCGCGAGCTGCCGCGAGACGCCCCCGCCTGGGCGTCCGCGCAGGCCGTGCGGGCCGTCGTGCTGGCCCAGATCGGCGGTGAGGACCAGGTCGACCGGGTGTCGTCGCAGGCCGTGGCGGCGGCCGACCGGCTGGGCGACCCCGCCCTGCTGCGGCGTGTGCTCCATCTGCGGTTGCTCGCCATGCAGGGGCAGGACTTCATCGACCAGCTGGCCGAGACCTCGCGGCGCCTGCTGGCGGAGCCGGATCTGTCGCCCCAGCTGCAGGCGATCGCACAGCTCCACATCGTCGCCCATCTCGTCGAGTACGGCCGGGTGGCGGAGGCGCGCGAGCTGCTGACGGAGACCGACGCGCTGCTGAGCGGCCTGCACAACCCGACGCTGGCGCTGCAGGCGGCGATCGCGCACGTGGGGCTCGACCTGTTCCAGGGTGTGCCGGACCCGACTCGCCACTTCGAGCCCGTCAGGGCGACGTTGTCCTTCTCCGAACTCGCGTACTTCGAGGTGGGCATGCTCGCCGTACGGGCCGAGACGCTCCTGCAGGAGGACCGCCTCGGCGCGGAGGCGGAATGGTTCGAGGAGATGTTCCGGCGCACGGGCCTGGCGGGGCTCGCCTACGTCCTGTCCTGCGCGCTGGCGGACCTGGGCGAGCGTGAGCGTGCTCTGCGGCTGCTGCGCGAGACCCCTGTCCCGCCGCGCGACTACCACTGGGCGATGGCCACCATGTGCCGGCTGCACGCGGCGATCCGGCTCGGCGAGCTGGACGTCGTGCGGGAGGTCTACGACGCGTTCCGTCCCTTCGCCGGCCTGCTGCTCGTGAACGGCACCTGCACCACCGTCGACGGGGCGTACGACGGCCACCTGGGCGAGGCGCTGCTGACGCTGGGGGACCGCGCGGGAGCGCGGGCCCATCTGCGGGAGGCGGTGCGCCTCCTGGAGGAGGCGGGCGCGGGCTACTGGCTGTCAAGGGCTCGACAAGCCCTCGACAAGTGCTCATAAGGGCAGGAAACCCACGCTGTTCCCAACCGAAGTGAGGGAACAGATGATCACACAAGAGCACCTCGCCGGCTTCCTGCTGATGCACGCGGGCTTCCGGGCGGAGTTCGGCCGCCTCGCCGAGGCGTGCCGCGGCCCCCGGGACGGCGAGCACGAGGAACTCCTGGAGGAGCAGCTCGCGCTCCTGCTGGAGATGCTCCACGCCCACCACACCCACGAGGACACCACGCTGTGGCCCAAGCTCGTCGCCCACGCCCCCGAGGCGGCGGACGTGCTGGCCGAGCTGGAGTCCGAGCACGCCGTGCTCGACCCGCTCGTGGCGGCCGCCGCCGACCGCGCGGCGCCGCTGCCGGAGCGCGCTCCCGCTCTGCGGCGGCTGCACGAGGTGCTCAACGAGCACCTCGACCACGAGGAGCGCACGGCCGTGCCGCTGATGCTCCGGCACCTCACGCCCGACGACATCGAGGCGGACAGGCGCAAGGCGACGGCCGACTTCGGCCGCCGCCGGATCCCCGTCGTCTTCGGCTGGCTCGCCTCAAGCGCCGACCCCGCCCTGCTCGCGGCCGCCTTCGCGGACCTGCCGGTCGTGGCCCGGCTGATGTTCCGCCTGTTCTGGTGGCCCGCCTACCAGCGGCGGTTCGCCCGGCTGTACGGCGCCTCCACCTCTCTGCCCACACCCCTGGAGTCCTGATGGCCACCCTGACCACCTGGCCGCGCGAGGCGGCCGAGCTGTTCGACCACGCCGTCGTCTGCGAGTACGCCTCGCTCACCCGCGACGGACGGCCCGTCACCTGGCCGGTCACGCCGTACGTCGGTGCGGGCGGCACGCTCGACGTGAGCACCGGCCTCACCTATCCCGACAAGGCTGAGCGGGCCCGCCGCGACCCGCGCGTCGCGCTGCTGTACTCCTCCGCCGATGGCAGCGGTCTCGACCGGCCGCCCGTCGTCCTCGTGCAGGGCCGGGCCGCCGTACGCGACGCCGATCTGCAGGCCAACACCGACAGGTACGTCCGGGAGTCCCTGGCCAAGACGGGCTCCGGGTTCGCCGGGATGCCGTGGTTCCTGACGAAGCGACTGGGGTGGTACTTCGCCCGCGTCTACGTGGAGGTCACCCCGGAGCGGATCGTCTGGTGGCCCGAGGGTGACCTGTCCAGGACACCGGAGGCGTGGACCCCACCTGCTGAGGTGGCCGCGCCCGTCTCCGACCCCGCTCCGAAGGGCCCCCGGCTGCCGAGCCGGTCGGTCCCGCCGTCGGACTGGCGGCCCTTCGCCGGCCGCGCGGCCCGCCTGGGCGAGCCCGTCGTCACCATGGTCGCCGGCGGCATGCCGCTGGCCGTGCGCACCCGCTCGGCCGTACGCACCGAGGCGGGCTTCGACCTGCGCCTGCCCGCCGGCGTCGAGGCCGTCGCCGGTCCGGTGTGCCTCACCTTCCATCGGCACGGCCCGGGGTTGGAGTGGCAGGAGAACGTGGTGCTCGTCGGAACCGCGACGGGGGAGGGCGACCGGCTGAGCGTACGGGTCGACCGGGCCCTGAACGACTGGAGCCTCGCCGGGAGTGGTCGCGAGCGGTTCCGGTCGTTCCTCGGACAGGGCAGGATGCTCAGGAAGCGCCTGCGGGCCGAGGCCGGGCGCCGCGGCCAGCCCGTCCCCGTCGTCCGCCGTCCCCGCACCTGATCTCCCTACGGCAACATTGTGGGGTGGCAGAAGGATCAGGACTGTGGCGTAACCGGGATTTCACCGTGTTCTGGGCGTCCCAGACGCTGTCGGTCGCGGGGGACTCCTTCGCCCTCATCGCCGTACCCCTGCTCGTGCTGCACGTGACCGGATCGGTCGCGCAGATGGGCCTGCTGACCGGCCTGGCGAGCGCCGCGTCGGTGGCGGCGGGGGTCTTCGCCGGGGTCCTGGTCGACCGGCTCGACCGCAGGCGCCTGCTGATCTGGTGCGATGTGGCGAGGATGGCCCTGTACGGCGTCGTCCCGGTCGCCTGGGCCTTCGGGCCGAAGGTCTGGCTGCTCTACGTGGTCCTGCCGCTCAGCGAGGCGATCGGCATGGTCTTCCAGGTCGCGTACGTCACGGCGGTGCGGGGCCTGGTCGACGCGGACCGGATCACCGAGGCCAACGGGCGGCTGGGGGCCACCGCCGCCGCGGCGGGGGTCGGCGGGCCGCTGCTGGCCGGGGTGGTGGCGGGCTGGTTCGGGCCCACGGCCGCGATCGCGATCAACGCGGCCAGCTTCGGAGTCTCGGCGCTGGGCGTCCTGCTGATCCGGCTCAGGCGGCAGCCGGTGTCCTCGCCCGAGGAGGAGCGGGGGTCCTGGCGTTCGTTGCTCGCCGGAGCCCGCTTCCTGTGGCGGCAGCCGGTGCTGCGTGCCCTGACCGTCCTGCTGTCGTTCTTCATCTTCCTGACCCTCGGGCTGACCGACGTGCTGATCTACCACCTCAAGCACGACCTCGGCCAGTCAGACGGCGCCGTGGGGGTGGTGCTCGCGGTCGCCGCGCTGGGCACCGTCGCGGGCTCGCTCCTCGTCGGTCCGGTACGCCGCCGGCTGGGGTTCGGCGCGTCCTGGATCGGGGCGATCGCGGTCGCCGGGCTCGCCGTCATGGGGCTCGGCGTGTCCGCCGGCGTCCCGGTCGCCGCGGCGACGGCCGCCGCCTATCTCGCCTGCGTCAGCGTGGCCGGGATCTGCTCCATGTCGCTGCGCCAGCAGGTCACCCCCGACCATCTGCTGGGCAGGGTCACCTCGGCCTTCTGGACGATCCACTTCTCGCTGGGCCCGGCGGGGGCGGCCGTGCTGACCTGGGGCGCGCAGCGCCACGGGGTCGAGGTGGTCTGCCTGCTGGCCGGGGCGGCCTGCCTGCTGATCGCGGTCGCCGCGTTCTTCACGCCCATCCGTCAGCAGAACCCGGAGCTGTCCGGCGCCACCGGCTGACGGTTCACGTCCTGGGGCCCGGCCCGGACGGCTCCCAGTCGACCAGGCGGCGAACCAGGTCCACCGTGCTCGCCAGCATCTCCCGCTCGGCGGGGGACAGCGTGTCCTCGATGGCCTCGGCGAGCCAGTCGGCCCGCCGGGCGCGCACCTGTTCCAGGGCGTCGAGCCCGGCGGCGGTCAGCGAGACGGGGGCCTTGCGGCCGTCGACGGGATGGGTGCCGCGCTCGGCGAGCCCCTGCTCGATCAGCTGACCGACGGTGCGGGCCATCGACTGCGGGCGCACCCGCCGGGCGGCGGCCAGTTCGCTGGTGGTCATCGGGCCCTGCCGGCCGAGCAGGCCGATCACCGCGATGATCCCCGGAGGCATCGGGTCGTCCTCGCGCACCCGCCTGACCAGTTGCCCGACCACGAGCCGCAGCTCGGCGGCGACCTCGGACGCGTCCCTCATGGGCTCAGCGTAGCCGAGATATACAGCATTGCTGGCAATCTATGCAGCAAGGCTGTACAGTTCGGCTGTCTATCTCTCGAGGAGCTCACCATGCCCGTCACGCTGCTCGACGACCGTACGGCCGTCGTCCTGATCGACCTACAGAAGGGGATCACCGCCCTGCCCACCGCGCATCCGGCGGCCGAGGTCGTCGCCAACGCCGCCCGGCTCGCGGGAGCCGCCCGCGAGCGGGGTCTTCCGGTCGTGCGGGTGCGGGTGGCGTTCTCCCCCGACGGCGGTGACGTGCTGCGGGCCCGGACGGACGCGCCCGGGCCCGCGATCGCCCCCGCGCCGGACTTCGCCGAGTACGACGAGCGCGTGCCGGACGGGCCGACCGACGTTCCCATCACCAAGCGCGGCTGGGACGCCTTCCACGGCACCGAACTCGACCTGCAGCTGCGCCGCCGGAAGATCACAGGGATCGTGCTTGCGGGGATCTCCACCAGCATCGGCGTCGAGTCCACCGCGCGCGGCGCCCGGGAGCGGGGCTACGAGATCGCGGTGGCCTCCGACGCCGTCACCGACCTGGTCGCCTCGGCCCACGAGAACTCTCTGGGGGTGATCCTGCCGCGGATCGCGCAGGTCGGCACGACCGAGGCCATCCTCGCCGCCTTCGCCTGATCCGCCCGGCGCGGAGCGCGGAAAGACTCAGCGGGCCGGGCCGAAGGCGGAGGTCAGCGCCGTACGCAGGGTGTCGTGCTCCTTCGCGTCGGGCCGCGGGGAGTCCGACGCCCAGGCCACGTAGCAGTCGGGACGCAGCAGCAGCGCGGTGGGCAGGCCGTCCTGGCTCGTCTTCGCGGTGACGAGGTCCACGCGGTCGCGCCGGCCGTCGAGGGCTTCGGCGAGTGCGGCGTCCGGCGTCAGGTCGATGAGCAGCGGCCGGGCGGTCCTGGTCAGCTCGGCCAGCCGTACGGAGCCGGTCTCCGTCTCCAGCACGAGGTCGGGGGCCGGCCGCCCGGTCAGGGGGTGGGTTCCTTCGAGGTCATACCTGATGTCGGCGCCGGACATCATGTCCGCGATGTGCTTGGTGGTCCGCTCGTCGCGCAACAACTCGGTGAACAGCACGCGCAGCGCGGTGACCTCGGGCCCGGGGGCGATGAGCGCCGCCTGCGCCTGCGTGTGCATGACCACGCGTTCGGCGGCCGGGCGCCGCTCGGTCTCGTACGTGTCGAGCAGGCCGGGCGGGGCCCAGCCGTGGATCTCGGCGGCCAGCTTCCAGCCGAGGTTGACCGCGTCCTGCAGGCCCAGGTTGAGGCCGGGGCCGCCGATAGCGCTGTGGACGTGCGCGGCGTCGCCCAGCAGCAGCACCCGGCCGTCCCTGAACCGCTCGGCCAGGCGGGTGTTGCCGCCGCTCAGGCGGCGCAGCTGGTGCGGGCCAGGGCCCGTGGGCGGGCCGAACGGCAGGTCGACGCCGAGCACGCGGCGCACGCTCTCCCTCAGCTCGTCGAGGCTCATCGGCTCGTCGTCGCCGACCGGGTTCCACTCTGTCGTGTTGATGAGCGTCCCGGTGGGGAACGGCGCGTAGACGAACAGGCCGTGGTCGGTGCGGTGGTGCATGAACGGGGGGATCGGCCCGTAGCCGGGCACGTTCAGCCCGCCGGTCACCGGGTCGATCAGCTCGGCGGGCATGCTGACGTGCGCGCCCCGGGAGATCGAGTCGCTCCTGGTCACCCCCGGAAAGCCGATGCCGCACACCTTGCGGGTGACGCTGTGCCCGCCGTCCGCGCCGACGAGGTAGCGGGTGCGCAGGCTATAGGGCCCCTCGGGTCCGGCGATCTCCGCGGTGACGCCGTCCTCGTCCTGGGAGAGCCCGGTCAGCTCGTGTCCCCGGCGGATCTCCACGCCGAGTTCGAGGGCGCGCTCCTCCAGCACCTGCTCGATCCGGCGCTGAGGCACCGGCAGGCCGTACATCGGATTGTCGTGGAGGCGGCTCAGGTCGAGGCGCAGCGCGCCGAACACGAAGGCAGGGCTCGGCCGGGGTGGTTCCGCGCTGCCGCTCAGGCGTTCGTACAGGCCGCGGCGGTCGAGGGCGCGTACGACCTGGCCGACCAGTCCGTTGGCCCGGTTCTCCTCCGTGCGCCCGGGCAGGCGTTCCAGCACGGTCGGCCGCACTCCGGCCAGGCTCAGCTCGCAGGCGAGCATGAGCCCGTTCGGTCCGGCTCCGGCGATCACGACGTCGACGGTCATGGTGGTCCTCCTTGAATCGGGACACGGAAAATCTGGGCATGGCACAGGGAAGGCATGACGCAGGGAAGGCATGGCGCATGCAAGGCATGGCGCACGGCAGGCATGGCGCAGGGAAGGCATGGCACGTCCGCGGCATGGCGGACGGAGAGCACGGCGCGTGGACATGGAAGGCATGTCGCGTCCGCGGCATGCGAACGAAAAGGACGGCGCCGGGTGCTTACGGCACCCGCGTCAGGGTGTGAAAGGCCGAGCGGCGTGCGCGGCAATCACACGACGAGTCGCCGGGCGCCCCCCCGCGGGGGCGTCCTTCTGTCAGGGTTCGGGCAGTCCGGCGGCGAGCCGGTCGAGCGCGTCCTCGATGAGCGGTCTGACGGGCACCGGCGGGTCGGCCCGCAACCACTGGTCCATCGCCACCCGGATCGCGGCCCCGGCCGCGCCCGCCACCAGGCGCGGGTAGAGGTCGCGGGCGACGTCGGTGCCGGTCCGCTCGGCGATGGCCGCGGCCAGCTCCTCCTCGGCGATGGCGTTGGCCTTGAGCATCTCGCCCTGCAGCGAGGGCTCGCTGACCATGAGCTGGATGCCGGTCTGCCACTGCTGGTCCGGCTGCCTGGCGTCGTATTCCTCACCCATCGCGAGCTGGGTGAGCACGGCGGTCTTGATGGCCTCCCACAGGGGCTCCGACGCCGGGCGGCGGCGCAGCTCCTGTGCGATCAGTCGGGCGCGGTCGAGGTGCCTGGCGGCGATCGCCTCGCCCTTGCTCGAGAAGTAGTTGTTGAAGGTCCGCGGAGCCACGCGCGCCTCCGCGGCGATGTCCTCCACGCGTACGTTCTCCAGCCCGCGCTCCACGGCGAGCCGGATCGCCGCCCAGCTCAGCGCGATGCGCGTCTCCTGCTTCTTGCGCTCGCGCAGCCCCGGCCGCTCGGCTTCCCTGCTCACAGGACCACCATACAACTACTTGCGTGCGACGCAAAGATGCGGGAGCCGTAAATTTGCGGAAGCCGCACTTTTTGTCCTGTGCGATCGTGGAATGCTTCAGTCGCGGGCGCCGGCCAGGCGGATGAACTCCTCCAGGGAGAACCGGCCGTCGGCGTCCACGTCGGCGTCCCGGTCGAGCGCGCCGATCGCCTCCGGCGGCAGGCCGGGAAAGTGCGACCGCAGCTCCGACTCGGTGATGAAGCCGTCGCCGTCGTCGTCGATCGCCTCGAATTCGCGCTTGAGGGTCTCAAACCGCTCGTGGCTGAGTTCGTGAGTCACAGGGACCTGCCTTCGCACCGGGGGACGACACCAGACAACCTATGCCGTACGGCGCGAAAGATCGACGGCAGGCCGTCACTCGGGCCAGGCCGAGCCCTGAATCACCTCGACGAAGTCGATGCGCCGGAATCCGGGCACGAAGTGCTCCAGCACGTCGGCGTTGACGGTGCCGAACGTGGTGTCGGGACGGTCCCTGAACCCCTCGGTGAACGCGGCCAGGATCTGCCGCTTGAAGTCGGGCCGCGGATGGGCGGCGACGACCGCGGCGACGTCCTCGGGGGCCAGGTCGGCGTACCCGATGCCGAGCACGTCGGCCTCGACCCCGGCGGTCACCAGGGCCACCTCGGGCTCCAGCCGGTAGGGGATCTCCGGCGTGGTGTGCAGGGCGATGCCCTCCCACACCCTCCGGACGTCGGCCTCGGGCACGCCGTGGGCGGCGAGGAACCGGCGGGCCTCGTCGGCGCCGTCGATCTCGAACCGCTGGTCCGTACGCCGATACCGCTCGGTGAGCCCGAGGTCGTGGAACATCGCCCCGACGTAGAGCAACTCGGGATCGGCCCGCAGCCCGAGCCGCCGGCCCCGCAACGAGCCGAACAGGAACACCCGGCGCGAGTGGTGGTAGAGCAGCGCGGGCGCCGCCTCCCGCACCAGCTCGGTCGCCTCGGTGGCGAGCGTCGAATCGGGCACGGTGACTCCGGCGATGCTCTCGCTCATGACACTCCTCCTCGTGTGACCGATGGTCCACACCGGAGCGTTCCCGCGGCCGCCGGCCCGCCACCGTGGTCACGTCGTCGCGCGGACCACCAGACGCGTGGGGAGGACGACGGGGCTGGTGTGGCGGCCGTCGAGGCGGGACAGGAGCAGCCGCGCCAGGGCGAGGGCCTGGTCCGCGGCAGGCACCCGGACGGTGGTGAGCGCCGGCGTCGTGCAGGAGGCGGCGTGGATGTCGCCGAAGCCGACGATCGCGAGGTCGTCCGGCACCCGCAGTCCCATCTCGCGCGCCGCTTCCATCGCGCCGATCGCCAGCTCGTCCGAGGTGGCGAACACGGCGTCCGGGTCCTGGCCGCCGGACAGGAGCTCGCGGGCCGCGGCGGCGCCCGACGCGCCGTCCAGGCCGGCGAGCGCGATCATCGGCCGCAGTCCGTCCTCGTGGAGCGTGGCCAGGTGCGCCGCGAGGCGGTCCTGTACGGCGACGAGGTCCGTGGGGCCGCAGATCACGCCGATTCTGCGGCGACCCCGGTCGAGGAGATGCCGGGTGGCCGCCCTCGCGCCGCCCGCGTTGTCCACGTCCACGTGTGGCACGAGGGAGGCGATCGCGGGCTTGCCGAGCAGCACGACCGGCACCCCGGTGCGGGCGAGCCGTTCGGTGAGCGTGTCAGGGCCGTCCGGGGGGACCAGCACGACCCCGTCGACCTGCCGTGCCTCCACGTGCCGGACGATGCGCCGATGGCTCTCGGCCGTGTCGGCGAGCATGAGGGTGATCTGCTTGCCGGCTCCTTCCAGGACGCTGGTGACGTACTGGACGACGGCGGAGGTCAGCGCCTCGCCGCCGTGCCTGGGGACCGACAGGACGAGCGCGACCGAGTCGGTCCGCTGGGTGACGAGGCTCCTGGCGGCGGCGTTGGGCACGTAGCCAAGCTCCTGCACGGCACGCAGCACGGCGGCGCGCACATCGGGGCTGACCCGCGCCTCCCCGTTCACGACCCGTGAGACCGTGGCCCGGGATACGCCCGCGCGGGCGGCGACGGTCTCGAGAGTGGGCCGCTTCGGCCGCTCAGCCCCGAGCCCGTTGCGCTTGATGACGTCGCGATACCACAGCGCGCTGTCCTTGGGCAGCCGCCGCTGCGTGGTGAAGTCGACGTGGACGATGCCGAACTTGCGCCGGTAGCCGTCCGCCCATTCGACGCAGTCGAGCAGCGACCACAGCAGGTAGCCGCGGACCCGGGCGCCCTCGTCGATCGAGGTTCGCAGGGCCCGCAGGTGCTCCTCGACGAAGCTGATCCGGTCGACGTCGTGGATGCCGTCGCCGGTCACGACGTCCTCGAAGTCGGCGCCGTTCTCGGTGATCATCAGCTCGGTCTCGGGATACTCCTCGGACAGGCGCCGCAGGAGCAGGGACAGGCCGCTCGGCATGATGGGCCAGCCCATCGCGGTGACGGCCGAGGGCACGCTGCAGAACAGGACGCCCTCGCTGCCCGGGAAGGCCGGGTCGGCCGGGGCGCTGGGCTGGGCCTGCACCGCGATCGGCGTGTAGTAGTTGACCCCCAGCAGGTCGATGGGCCGCCCGATGACGTCGAGGTCGCCGTCGCGGATGTGGCCGAGCCCGGCGATCTTCTCGATCAGGGGCAGCAGCTCGGCGGGATAGCGGCCCCGCAGCAACGGCTCGAGGAACTGCCGGTTGTGCAGGGCGTCGATCCTCGCCACCGCCTCGGCGTCCTCTTCGGGGATCCCGGTGGTCATGTCCCCGAGCTGCGCGGGGGTGAGGACGGGGGAGAGGTTCAGAACGACGCCGGCCTTCGCGGCGCCCCGCGCGCGCAGCGCCTCAAGGCCCAGCCCGTGCGCGAGCAGCATGTGGTGGGCGCTGACGAAGGCGTCGGCCGCCGACCGCAGGCCCGGGGCGTGCACCCCCGAGGCGTGGCCGAGGAAGGCGGCGACCCACGGCTCGTTGAACGTGAACCAGGTGTCCACGCGGTCGCCGATCCTGTCGTACACGACGCCGGCGTAGTCGGCGAAGTGGCGGGCCACCTCGCGCGAGGTCCACCCCCCGCCGTCCTGCAGCGCCCGCGGCAGGTCCCAGTGGTACAGCGTCGCGTACGGCGCGATGCCCGCCTCCAGCAACTCGTCCACGAGTTTGTCGTAGAAGTCGAGCCCCCGGTCGTTGACGCGGCCGTGCCCCTCGGGCAGCACGCGCGGCCAGCTGACCGAGAACCGGTAGGCGGCGATGCCCAAGTCCTGCATCAGCCGGACGTCCTCCGGGTGGCGCGCGTAGTGGTCGCAGGCCGGGTCGCCGTACGCCCCGCCCGCGAAGGCGTCCCAGATGGAGGGGCCCCGGCCGTCGCGGTCGGTGGCGCCCTCGATCTGGAACGCGGACGTGGACACTCCCCAGACGAAACCCTCTGGGAACAACGCGGTGCGCATCGACGCGAAACCCCCGGTGACTCGGTGAGCGCTCAGTCTGCCGCGTCGCGCGCGGCATGCGCCACTAAGACGAGGGCATCCGGCGCGCCCGGCGCGGCGCAGACGGGGTCGGGGCCGGTCGTCGGCACATAATGAAGGGCGATGGATACGGGGAGTGACCAACGCGCCGATCGGGGGATCGACGTCAGCGTCGTCGTCCCGGCGTACAACCGCCGGGCGTCGCTCGACCGTTGCCTCACCTCGCTGCTCGTGCAGCGGGTCGCCAAGGAGATCATCGTGGTCGACGGCGGGTCGCGGGACGGAACCCACGCGCTGCTCGGCCTCTACGCCGCCCATCACCCGCGGCTGATCACCGTGATCCGGGACGCCCAGCCCGGCACGCCCGGCGGCGCCCGCAACCGCGGACTGGAACGAGCGGCGGGCAGATACGTCTTCTTCTGCGACGCGGGGGACCACCTCGCCCCCGACGCGCTGGCCCGTCTGGTCGCAGCGGCCGACAGGAACGGCGCCGACGTCGTCGTGGGGAAGGTCGCCGGCGCCCGCCGGGGGCTGCGGGAGAGCGCCGACAGGGCCTCGTTAACCGCCGTCTACGACGATCTGTCCTGCTTCAAGCTCTTCCGCCGGGACTTCCTGGACCGGCACGCGATCCGCTTCGACGAGACGCAGCGGCGCGGCGAGGACATGACCTTCGCCGTCCACGCCTACTGCCACGCGCGGGTGATCTCGGTGGTCGCGGACGGGGACTGCTACCACGCGGAGGGCGGGAGCGAGGCGTCCGCGCGGGACCCGCTCGGCTGGCTGCGCGTGGTCCGCACACCCATCGAGGTCATGGCGCGGCATGTGCCGCCCGGCGCGCTGCGCGACCGCCTGCTCCTGCGGCACCTGCGCCGCGACGTGCTGGCCCAGCTCGGGGCGCCGTTCATGGCGGCCTGCGAGGCCGAGCGCGAGAAGATCGCCGTCGAGGTCGCCGACATCTGCGGTCAATGGCTGACGCCGGGCGTGCGCGCCGGTCTCGACGGGGTGGACGCCGCCCGTGTCGCCGCGCTCGACGACCCCGACCGGCTCGTACGGCTCGCGCTCGTCGAGGCGGCGCCGCTGCGGCATCGGCTGACCGGCGTCGAGTGGCGAGGCGACCGCCTGGTGATCGGAGGCTGGGCGGCCCTCACCGGCGCGGACGGCCTATCGGACGGCACTGCGACGGCCGGAACGGTGTTGACCGGCCCTGCGCTGACCGGCCCTGCGCTGACCGGCACTGTGGGCCTGGTGTTGCGCGAGCGCATGTCGCGTCAGGAGCGCGTGCCCTTCGTGACGCCCGGCGAGGCCGGCGCCGGATCCTTCACCGCCGTGCTCGACGTGGCCGCGCTGCCGGCCGGAGTGTGGGACGTCCATGTGGCCGTCGAATGCGAGGGCGCGCGCAGGCTGGCCCGGCTCGGCTCCCGCCGCGAACCCGGAGCCGGCGTTCCGCCCGCCCACCTGGTGAGCGGGGTCGTCGCGGTGCCCTTCCTCAGCCGGTCCCACGGCCACCTCGGCCTCGACCTCGGGGGGGCACGTCGTCCGGGTCCCCGCCGTCGTACGGCTGACGCGGGCGTGGTGGCGGGGCAGGCGGCTGCGGGTCGAGGGCCGGGCGCTGATGGGCGAGGAGGCCGCCGCCGCGGCCGTACGGCACCTGATCTGGCGCGAGCGGGCGTCGGGGCGGGAACACCGTGAGCGGGCGGTGGCGGTCGGGCCACGAGAGTTCGCGGCAGAGACGGCCGGCCTGCGGCCCGGCACGTGGGACGCCTACCTCGAACTCGGCCTCGGCGGTCCTCCGGTGCGCTTTCCCGTCAAGGTCGCCAGCGCGGACGCGCTGGACCGGCCCCTGCGATGGTGGCGCGGCGCGCTGCGCTGGGGAG
The DNA here is from genome assembly GCF_040644495.1 of Microbispora sp. NPDC046973. Taxonomy (NCBI): domain Bacteria; kingdom Bacillati; phylum Actinomycetota; class Actinomycetes; order Streptosporangiales; family Streptosporangiaceae; genus Microbispora; species Microbispora sp. NPDC046973. The sequence goes on from NZ_JBEYWQ010000016.1 coordinate 135,289, forward strand.
TGGTGCAGTGGACCGTCCGGCCGTACGCCACGGCCGTCAACCGGCGGCTCAGCGTGTCGGTGCGGGTGGCGACCCCGCTGACCGTGGCCAGGCGGATGGCCAGGGCCCTGCGTCGCAGCTAATTGCGAATTATTTGCAACTACAACTCGGTGCCCTAAAGTGGTAAGGAGATTCGCCCGTTTCGAAGGGGTTATAGCCGTGCACGTGCCCGATGGGTTCTTTGACGTCCCCGTGTCCGTCGGCGCCGGGGTCTTCGCGGCCGCCGGGGTGGGCGTCTGCCTGCGGGGCGCCAAGCGGGAGCTCGACGACCGGACCGCCCCCATGGCGGGCCTGGTGGCCGCGTTCGTCTTCGCGGCGCAGATGCTCAACTTCCCCGTCGCGGCCGGCACCAGCGGTCACCTGCTCGGCGGGGCCCTGGCGGCGATACTCGTCGGGCCCTACACCGCCGTGTTGTGCGTCGCGGTCGTGCTGCTCGTCCAGGGATTCTTCTTCGCCGACGGCGGGCTGACCGCGCTGGGCGTCAACATCACGCTGATGGCGATCGTGACCTCGGTCGTCGGCTGGGCGGTGTTCCGGTTGATCACCCGGGGCGCGCCGCGCGGGCGGCCGGCGCTGGTGGCCGCGTCGTTCGTGGCGGCGCTGGTCTCCGTCCCGGCGGCGGCGCTCGCGTTCACGGCCCTGTTCTGGCTCGGCGGCACCGCCCCGATCGAGGTGGGCTCGGTGGCCGCCGCGATGGGCGGGGTGCACCTGCTCATCGGGCTCGGCGAGGGCTTCATCACCGCGCTCACCGTAAGCAGCGTGCTGGCCGTGCGTCCCGACCTCGTGTACGGCGCGCGCGGGATGACCAGGGCGCTGACGCTCCGCACCGCCGACGGGGATGTCCAGGTCGGGCCGGCGGCTCCGCAGGCTCCCCGGGCCGGCATCGGCCTGCGCCCGGTCCTGGTGGGCGGCGCGCTCGTGGCCGTGCTGCTGGCCGGTGTCGTCTCGTTCTACGCCTCCAGCGCTCCCGACGGGCTGGAGAAGGTGGCGGCCGACAAGGGCCTGAGCGCGCAGGAGAAGCCGCACACGGCGGAGAACGGCCCGCTGGCCGGATACAGCGTCAAGGGCGTGGACAACCAGCGCCTGTCCGGCGGCCTGGCCGGGGTGGCGGGCGTCGCGCTGACGGTCGTGGCCGGAGGCGGGGTGTTCTACGTCATCCGCAGGCGCCGGCGCGCGACCGACGCGATGACGCCCGCGAGCGCCCAGTGATTCCGCCGAGGCCGCCGATTTCGACGAGCACGGCGCCGGTGAGGCCGTGAGCGCCCTGCCCGCGTGCGGGCAGGGCGGGTCGGCGATGATGACACTGTGAGTGCGAAGTGAGCGCCGGGCACCATCACCCGATCTACCGGCCCGCCGACACGCCCGTCCACCGGCTGCCGCCCCAGTGCAAGCTGGCGGCGGTCGTCGCCTTCGCGGTGGTCGTGGTCGCCACGCCGCGTGAGCGTTTCTGGGCGTTCGCCGTCGACGCGCTCCTGCTGGCCGCCGTCGCGGCCGCCGCCCGGGTGCCGGCGGGCGCGATCGTGCGGCGCATGGCGATCGAGGTGCCGTTCGTGCTGTTCGCACTGGCGATCCCGCTGATCGGCACGGGCGAGCGGATCCAGGTGCTCGGCCTGTCGCTGAGCGCCCCCGGTCTGTGGGCGGCCTGGAACATCCTGGCCAAGGCCACACTGGGAGTGGTCGCCTCGATCCTGCTGGCGGCCACGACCGAGCCCCGGATGATGCTGCTCGGCGCCGAACGGCTGCGGCTGCCCCGGCTGCTCGTGCAGATCGCGACGTTCATGCTGCGCTATCTGGACGTGATCCTCGACCAGATGCGGCGCATGCGGATCGCCAGGGAGTCGCGGGGATTCGTCGCCAGGGACCTCAGGCAGGCCCCCGTGCTGGCGAAGTCGGCGGGCGCCCTGTTCATCCGCTCGTACGAGCGGGGGGAGCGGGTGCACCTCGCCATGCTGAGCCGCGGCTACACGGGCGAGATGCCGACGATTAGGGATATAGCAGCGACTGGGCGAGACTGGGCGGTGGCGGGCATGCTGCCTTGCCTCGCCGCGGTGACGGCCCTACTGGCGTGGAGCACGACATGACCTCCGGCAGCCCCTCCCTCGCGGTGAGCAGGCTCGCGTACGCCTATCCCGACGGGACGCAGGCGTTGTACGGCGTGGACCTGACGATCAAGCGGGGGGAGCGGGTCGCCCTGCTCGGCCCGAACGGCGCGGGCAAGACCACGCTCGTCATGCACCTCAACGGCATCCTCACGGCCGGGCACGGGACGGTGGAGGTGGCCGGGCTCCCCGTGCGCGCGGACACCCTGCGGGAGATCCGCCGCCGGGTCGGGCTGGTGTTCCAGGATCCGGACGACCAGCTCTTCATGCCGACCGTGCGGGAGGACGTCGCGTTCGGCCCGGCCAACCTCGGGCTGCGCGGCGCGGAACTCGACCGTCGCGTGCGCGACGCGCTGGAGCGGGTCGGCATGCTGGACGCGATCGACCGGCCGCCGCACCACCTGTCCTTCGGCCAGCGCCGCCGGGTGGCCGTGGCCACGGTGCTGGCGATGGAGCCGGAGATCCTCGTCCTCGACGAGCCGTCGTCCAACCTCGACCCGGCGTCCCGCCGCGAGCTGGCCGAGATCCTCAAGAGTCTGGACGTGACCGTGCTCATGGTCACCCACGACCTGCCGTACGCGCTGGAACTGTGCGAGCGTTCGCTCGTCATGTCCGAGGGCGTGATCGCCGCCGACGGGCCGACGCACGCGCTGCTCGCCGACGAGGGGTTGCTCGCCGCGCACCGGCTCGAACTTCCCTTCGGCTTCGCCGTCCCTGCTCAGCCGGGGTGATGGATAAGTAAAGTGGGCCGGAGCTGAGGAGGTCCCGACGATGAAGCTGCGGCTCGCGCGCCAATCGCTCTCCAATGCCGTCGTGGTGGCCGTGGAGGGGGAGCTCGACCTGTTCACGGCTCCGTTCCTGCGTGACGAGATACGGGACGCCATACGCGACGACGGCCCGACGCTCGTGCTCGACCTCGGCGAGCTGTCGTTCATGGACTCGAGCGGGCTCAGCGTGCTCATCGAGGCCTGGCGGCTCGCCACGAGCGAGGGCGGCGGGGTGTGCCTCGCCTCACCGCAGCCTCCGGTGGCCCGCATCCTGCGCACGACCGGCCTGGACAGGCGGATCAAGGTCTACCCCGACGTCGATACCGCGATTTTGCAGCACCCCGAGTAGAACTTCATTCGGTTCGCGCGTTAAGGTCCGGCTATGGATCTGAACGGAGCAGCAGCAATCATCTCGGGCGGTGCCAGCGGCCTCGGTGAGGCCACGGCCCGCGAGCTGGCCCGTGTCGGCGCGACCGTGGTCGTGGCCGACCTGAACGCGGAGCGCGGCAAGGCGCTGGCCGACGAGATCGGCGGCGTGTTCGCCCACACCGACGTGTCCGACGAGGCGTCGGTGCAGGCCGCGGTGGAGGCGGCGGTCGCCACCGGCAAGCCGTTGCGCGCCGTGATCAGCAGCGCCGGCATCGGCTGGGCCCAGCGCACGGTCGGACGGGACGGCTCGCCGCACGACCTCGCGTCCTACCGCAAGGTGATCGACGTCAACCTGATCGGCACCTTCAACCTCATGCGCATCGGCGCGGCGGCCATGGCCGAGACCGCGCCGGTGGACGAGGACGGCGCCCGCGGCGTCGTCATCAACACCGCGTCGGTCGCCGGCATCGAGGGCCAGACGGGCCAGGTGGCGTACTCCGCGTCCAAGGGCGGCATCATCGGCATGACCCTGCCCGCGGCCCGCGACCTCGCGGCCATCGGCGTCCGCGTGCTGACCATCGCGCCGGGCATCATCGACACCCCCATCTACGGGAAGATCGGCGACAAGAACGCCGAGGAGTTCAAGGCCAAGCTCATCGGGCCGGTGGCGTTCCCCAAGCGCCTCGGCAAGGCCTCGGAGTTCGGCCACCTGGTGCGTGCGCTGATCGAGAACGACTACATGAACGGCGAGGTCATCCGCTTCGACGGCGGCATCCGTTTCCAGCCCAAGTAAGCCGAGTGAGGTCAGGTGTCCGAGGTCAACTCCGGGCCGTCCGCTGAGCCGGACGAGGTACTCGTAGAGATCGTCGACGGCGGCGTCGCCGTCGTCACCATCAACCGGCCCAGGGCCAGGAACGCCGTGAACGGCGCGGTGGCGCGCGGGATCGCGGCCGCACTGGACGAGCTGGACGAAAGCCCCGACGTGTCCGCGATCGTCCTCACCGGGGCCGGCGGCACGTTCTCCGCGGGCATGGACCTGAAGGGCTTCCTCACCGGGGACATGCCGGTGGTCGAGGGCCGGGGCTTCGGGGGCATCACCGAGGCGCCGCCGAAGAAGCCGATCCTCGCCGCGGTCGAGGGGTACGCGCTGGCCGGCGGATTCGAGCTGGCGCTGTCGTGCGACATCATCGTGGCGTCCGAGGAGGCCAAGTTCGGCCTGCCGGAGCCCAAGCGCGGCCTGGTCGCCGGCGCGGGCGGGATCATGCGGCTGCCCCGCCGGATCCCGTACCACGTCGCCATGGAGATCGCCCTGACCGGCGATCACTACCCGGCCGCCCGGCTGTACGAGCTGGGGCTGGTCAACCGCATCACGTACCCGGGCGAGGCGCTCAACGGCGCGCTCGAACTGGCCCGCACGATCGCGGCGAACGCCCCGCTGGCGCTCGCCGCGACCAAGCGGGTCGTCGTCGAGTCGGCCGACTGGCCGCTCGACGAGATGTTCCGCAGGCAGGGCGAGATCGTGAGCCCGGTCTTCACCTCGAAGGACGCGATGGAGGGCGCCGCGGCCTTCGCCGAGAAGCGCGCTCCCGTCTGGAAGGGCGAGTGACCCTCGTCTCGTAAGGCCGCTCGGGGCGCTCCGCGCAGGGGCGCCCCGAGTCATGTCCGGGGCCGTCGTAGGCGCGCCGTGAGGAGTCGGGACGGTTTCCGGGACCGGTGTCCCAGGGGCCGTTCCGGCCGGGGACGGAATCTCGGGACAGTGTCCTGTCCGGCTGGGCGCTGCCCTAACCCGGACGGCGGACGGTGCATCGGTCGCTGTGTGGACGCGGCACTCCGGCTCGTCCGCCTACCTTCCCTCGTGAAGATCACCACGAAGGGGAGAGAGATGAATCTGCGGACAGGACGTGGGACCTGGCTGGCGGCCGGGGCGGTGGCGGGGCTGCTCGTGGGCGGTGGAGGAATCGCCGTGGCCACGACGGCGGCGACGACCTCGATCGTGGCCTGCGTGGGAGCCGACGGCGTGATGCGCATGGTTGGGGAGCTGGAGTCGGGCCAGGCCGCAGCCGCTGGGCTCGCCGCGCCCACTCCCACCGCCACGGCGCCCGGGGCGGTGTGCCGCACCGGCGAACGGACGGTCACCTGGAACGTCGTCGGCCCTGAGGGCCCACAGGGCGCGCAGGGCCCGCAGGGCGCGACCGGACCGCAGGGGCCCAAGGGAGACACCGGCCCCCAGGGGCCTCAGGGCGCGACCGGACCGCAGGGCCCCAAGGGGGACAAGGGCGAGCCGGGCGCCGCGTACGGGAAGACCTACCTCGAGAACAGGGAGATCGAGCAGACAGACGGGACGATGTATGAGGTGACGAGGATCTCCAACCTGCCCGCCGGGAACTACGTCATCCAGGCCAGCGTGGTCGCCCGTCACCTCTATCCCGTGTCGTTCTCCGTCGAGTGCTCGGTCAGCACGCCTGTCGGCTCCACCTCCGCCCGCGCGAACCAGAACGGCAGTGGCGCACCGAACGCGACGGTGACGCTCGCGTTTCCGGCCACCGCCAAGCTGAACGCCTCCGGTCCGGTGATCCTCAGCTGTCACGCTCTTTCCACCGGAGCCATCGACGTCGTCACGACCGGCAAGCTGCTGGTGACCAGCGTGCCCGAGGTCACGACCGGGCCCGGGCCGACCGTCACACCGTCTGCCCCTCCAACCGTCACGCCGTCCGTCACTTCGACCGCCATGCCGACCGTCACGCCGACCGCCCCTTCGACAGCCGGGCCGACGCCCACGCCGTCGCGCTGACGACGCCGGAGGACGGCTCGACGCAGGCGAGGAGGCGCTCGACGGAATCGCTCTCGCCCGCCACGGGCGAGAGCGAAACCGGGTCAGAGCGGGTCGCCGAGGGGGCCGTACTCCTCCTCCAAGGCGTTCGCCCAGTGGGCGGCGAAGTCCGGCTGGGCGCCGTCCGCGTCGGTGAAGCCGTACTCCTTGTACAGATCCCAGGTGGCCAGGGCGCGTCCGGTCCTGGCCATGATCCCGGGGTCGGCGGCCAGGGCGGCGACGGCCCGCCCGAGGTACGCCGGGGTCTCGGAGTGGGCGAAGTTGGGATCCTGAGCCACCGCGTCCCGCCAGTTGGCCTCGGTCACGCCGAAGTGCTCCAGCATGGCCTCCGAGCGCAGGAAACCCGGCGTGACGGCGACGGCCGCGACGCCGTACGGCTTGAGCTCCGCCGCCTGGGCGACGGCGAGGCGGATCACCGTGGACTTGGCGATGTCGTAGAAGAACGAGCCGCGATAGCGGGCGGTGTTGCCGTCGGTGACCTCCACGACCAGGCCGCTCCGGCGGGCGACCATCAGGGGCAGCGCGAACCGGCTCGTGACGATGTGGGTCTCCACCGCGCGGCGCAGCAGCCGCAGGCCGGTGTCGAGGTCCTGCTCCCACAGGGGGTGCTCCCAGTCGGTCAGCGCGTCGCCGCCCCACACCGAGTTGACCAGGACGTCTAGCCGCCCGTCCTGCTCGGCGGCGATCCGGCCGACCAGGGCGCGCACCTCCTCGGGGTCGCTGTGGTCGGTGCGCACGGCGATGCCGGTGCCGCCGGCCGCGGTGACCCGCGCCGCGGTCTCCTCGACGGTCTCAGGACGGTCCAGGTCGGAGCGGCCGGCCGCGCTGCTGCGGCCGGAGACGTAGACCGTGGCGCCCGCGGCCCCGAGCTCGACGGCGACGCCGCGTCCGCCGCCCCGCGTGCCCCCGGCGACCAGGGCGACCTTCCCGGCGAGCGGCTGCCTGTCGTTCATCGCTTCTCCTCACGGCGGGTGTGGGGCGCCAGCAGGTCGGTGACAGCCCTCCTGAGCCGCTCCGGCAGCGTGCCCCGCCGGTCGAGGGCCCACGTCAGGCCGGTGCCAGCGATCAGCGCCTGGACCGACTCGGCCAGCGCGGCGGTGTCGGTGCCGGTTCGCAACTCGCCCTCGGCCACCGCCTCGTCGAGCAGGGTCAGGATCGCCCGTCGCTGCGCCTCGTGGATGGCCAGGGCGTGCTCGTGCAACTGCGGATCGGTGAGGTCCATGCACAGGAACGCCAGGTGATTGGCGAAACGCTCCGGGGTGTCCATGAGGGTCATCGACTCCTCGGCCAGCGCCAGCAGCGCCTCCAGCGGCGAGGGATGCCCCTGCCGCAGCCGCTCGTGGTGCGCCCGCGCCTCGTGCGCAGACTGCCTCGCGAGCGCCACCAGCAGGCCGTGCTTGGACCCGAAGCGCTGCACGAGAGTGCCGGGCACGAGCCCCACCTCGTCGGCGACCGCGCCGAGGGTCAGGCCGGCCGGACCCACCCGGCCGATCACCTCGGCCGTCGCTCGCAGGATCACCGAATCGTCCACTCCGCGGGGTCGTCCGGCCACCGGTCCTCCCATTTATAAATGACTGTTCATTTATAAATACAGTCACCCGGCCTCTCCCCGCAACCCGAGGCATGATCCCGGCGGATCGGGGCAGTCCGCTCGTTCGTGAGCGGGACTGCGTACGGTGAGACCATGAGTGATTCCGGGCCCGGGCTGCCCCGGCCGGGCCGGTCGATGCGGGAGCGGACGTCCGCGCTGCTCACCGGCGCCCTCGGCAGCGCGATCCTGATGATCGTGCTCGTCGCGGTGATGTGGGCGATCGAGATCGTCGACTACATCGAGAACGGACGGCTCGACAGGTGGGGCATCGTCGCCCACGAGCCGGACGGCCTGCCCGGGATCCTGTTCGCGCCGTTCCTGCACGCCGGGTTCGCCCATCTGATGGCGAACTCCGTGCCGCTGCTGATCCTGGGGTTCGTGGCCGCCATCAGGGGGATCGGCAGGTTCCTGGGGGCGAGCCTGATCATCATCCTGGTCAGCGGGCTGGGCGTGTGGTTCACCAGCCCGCCGGACACGCTGACGATCGGCGCGAGCGGCCTCGTCTTCGGATATTTCGGTTATGTGGTGGCCCGGGGGTTGTTCGACCGCCGGGCCCTCGACATCGTGCTCGGCGTCGTGGTCGCCGTGCTGTACTACTCGATCCTGTGGGGGGCCCTGCCCACCCAGCCGGGCGTCTCCTGGCAGGGCCACCTGTTCGGCCTCATCGGCGGCGTGATCGCCGCCTGGCTGCTGCGCCGCCGCAGGGCCTGACCCGCGTACGGCTCAGGAGCCGGGAGGCGGGGTGGCGGTCCCGACGTCGAACGCCGAGGGGTCGTCGACGACCCGGCAGGGCTTCACGGGCCCTTCGGTCAGCCGGCCGGAGAACTGCCAGGCGACTCCCGGGTGGCCGGGGTCCGGCTCCACCGGATTCTCGTTGACCTCGATCATCACGATCTGCCCCGGCTCGATGAACTCGGGGTGGATGGTGATGCCGTTCTTCGGCCGGATGGCCTTACTGGACGCGAGATTCTCCGTCGCCCTTCGGATGCGCGCCTGGACGGCCGGGTCCTTGCTCTCCAGGTCCTTCTTGGCGAAGGAGGTCCGGTCGCCCTTCACCACGGGAGCGCGCCCGTAGGCGCACCTCTTGCCCAGCGGCAGATAGGTGATGTCGGCGTGCACGCCCATCTTCGCCAGGTCGCGCTCGACCTGGTCCGGGTCCCTGAACTCGTTGATCTTGAGGTTGATCGAGCCGTCCGGGTTCTTCGTCAGCGCGTACGCAGGGGTCTGCTGCCCGGCCACGAGCGGCACGGCGACGGCCGCCGCGGCGGCGGCGACGATCCCGGCGCCGGCCAGGACCCGGGTCCGGACGCTCCGGCGCCTCGGTGTGTGCGCCCGGACCTCACGTGCGGCGATCTCCGCCTTGAGTTCCGCGAGCAGCCTGTCCTCGAAAGTGTCGTTCACTTCGTTCCTCCGATCAGTTCCATGACGCCGGGAAAGCGCTGGACCTGCCGACGGGCGCGGTGCAGCCTCACCCGGGCGGTGCCCTGCCTGATGCCGAGCGCGGCGGCGGCCTCGGCGGGGCTGAGCCCGTCCACGGCCACGAGTTCCAGCAGCGCGCGGTCGGCGTCCGGCAGATCGGCCATCGCCTCCAGCGCCAGGCGGGCCGGCGACTCGGCGTCGACGCGTTCCTCCAGGCGGGCGATGTCGTCGGCGTCGAGCAGGCGGCGGCCGGCGATCCTGCTGGTGGCGCGTAACTCCCTCGCCGTACGGCGGCGCTGTGCCAGCACCGTGTTGCGCGCAACGCCGTACAGCCAGGCGATCTCGCTGCCCCTGTCCGGGCGGTAGGTGTGCGCGGAATCCAGCACGGCGAGGAACACCTCGGCCGTGAGGTCGGCGACGGTGTGCGGATCGTCCGCCCGCCTGGACAGGAACCGCGTCACGGCGTCGACGTGCCGCCGGTAGAAGGCTTCGAATGCGTCGGGATCACGGGCGAAGCCCGCCGGACCCGTCTGTCTGCGGCGCACCGGCGCTCCCCTCGGTCGTGTGACAAAACACAACCCTGCTTGGACGAAGGGCCGCACACCGTTACAGGACCGGAAAAACGAAAAAGCCGACGGCCCGGAGACCGTCGGCGAGATCGGCGGCCGCCAGGGAGGCGGCCGCCGTGAGAACACTAGAGACGCTCGACCACGTAGTCGACGCAGGAGGTCAGCGCCTCGATGTCGGCGGGGTCGACCGCCGGGAACATCGCGATCCGCAGCTGGTTGCGGCCGAGCTTGCGGTAGGGCTCGGTGTCCACGATGCCGTTGGCCCGCAGCACCTTCGCGACCGCCGCGGCGTCCACGGCGTCGTCGAAGTCGATGGTCCCGACGACGTTGGAGCGCTGCGCAGGGTCGGCCACGAACGGCGTGGTGTACGACGTCTTGTCGGCCCAGGTGTACAGCCGCGAGGCGGAGTCGGCCGACCGGGCGGTGGTCCAGGCGAGGCCGCCCTGGGCGTTCATCCAGTCGATCTGGTCGGCCAGCAGGAACAGCGTGGCGACCGCCGGGGTGTTGTACGTCTGGTCCTTGACCGAGTTGTCGATCGCGGTCGGCAGGCTGAAGAACTCGGGGACGAACCGGCCGCTCTCGGCGATCTCCGTCACCCGGGCCAGCGCCTTGGGCGAGAACAGCGCGATCCACAGGCCGCCGTCGGAGGCGAAGCTCTTCTGCGGGGCGAAGTAGTAGACGTCGAACTCGTCGGCGGAGACCGGCAGGCCGCCGGCGCCGCTGGTGGCGTCGACCAGGACCAGCGACTCGTCGTCAACGACGCGCTTGATCGGCATCGCGACGCCGGTCGAGGTCTCGTTGTGGGTGAGCGCGTAGACGTCCACGCCCTCCTCGGCGACCGGCAGCGGGTGGCTGCCCGGCTCCGACTTGATCACCGACGGGTCGGCGAGCCAGGGGGCCTTCTTCGCGACCGTCGCGAACTTCGAGGAGAACTCCCCGAAGTTCAGGTGCTGCGACTTCTCCCGGATCAGCCCGAAGGACGCGATGTCCCAGAACGCCGTGGTGCCGCCGTTGCCCAGCACGACCTCGTACCCCTCCGGGAGGGAGAACAGGTCGGTGAGCCCGGCGCGGACGCGGGCGACGAGGTTCTTCACCGGCTTCTGCCGGTGGGAGGTGCCCATCACCTTCGCCCCGGCGTCGGCGAGAGCGGCGAGCTGCTCGGGGCGTACCTTCGAGGGCCCGCAGCCGAAGCGGCCGTCGGCGGGCTTGATGTCAGCGGGAATCACGATGTCAGCCACGGTTCAAGCGTAGTGAGACCTGCGGATGCTCTAGACCATGGTCCGGATGGTGAGACATCATGGTCCCGTTTTAAGATCACGCACCACCTCAGGAATGGACCCCGCCCCCCGGGAGACAACCGCGTGGCCGACCCGCACGCCGTCATCGAGACACTGGTTCGCAGGCCGTTCTTCTGGCGATCCGACCGACCCCTGCCCCTCGTCCTCGTCGTCGGCCGCGACGGCGGCGCCTTCGACGCGGCCCGGCGGCTCGCCGCGCCCTTCGAGGACTCCCTCCCGCAGGCCACGGTCAGGGCGGGGGAGTACGACACGCTGCGTGAGCTGGTCGAGGCGCTGGCGGGCGAGCACGGTGAGCTCGGCAAGCCCGTCGGCGGATCGTTCCTGCCCCCGCCGCGGTTCCCGCTGGTCCAGTTCGTGCTGTGGGCGCGCCGCCAGCGCGAGGAGCCGCCTTCCGGGGAGCCGGTCGACGTGCCCGGCCGGACCTGGCCGCCCGACCCGCAGTCGCGTACGGGCCAGGAGGAGTTCAAGGAGCGGCTCAAGGACTGGCGCAGGGGCAGGTACGGCGGCGACCGGGGGCGCAGGACCGCGGCGGACTTCCTCGGCCGCGCGGCCACCACATGGGTGCCGGTGGGCACGCTCGCGGCCTGGTCGCTCGGCGGGGCCTCCGACCTGGTCGGCCTGATCCCGTGGGCGCTCGGCGTGCTCGTCGCCGTCGTCGGCACGTTGATCCAGGCCATGCTCTCGATCAGGGGGTCCTTCTTCAACGGCTGGTTCAGGAAGCAGCCCTACCTGACCAGGAAGCCCTTCGAGCGCCTGCCGAAGTACGCGCTGCGCATCGCCGACGCGAGCGAGGAGGAGGTCGAGCGGCTGCTCGTCCACGCCCTGTGCCAGGACCTGCGCCAGGCGTACCAGAAGTGGCTGATCCCGTGGCCGAGCTGGGGGCGTGGCCTCTACGCGATGCTGGTCCTCGACGCGCGGTGGTCCGGCGACGTCAACGAGCGGCTCCTGCGCACGCTGGAGGAGACGGTCGAGGAGACCGGGCTGCTGCCGCCGCTCCTGGTGCTGGCCGCCGTGCCCGATTCGTTCGCGCCGGGCAGCCGGCCGGTCACCGCGGGCCGGATGTCGGACCTGTCCACGCTGGTGGCGTCGTGGCGGACGGCGGCGCGGCGGCGGGTGCCGCCGCTGCGGCTGATGGTCAGCGCGCCCGCTATCCCGCCGGACGACGACTACCGGCCGCGCCTGCTGGGCAGCCGGCTGCGGGCGATCGGCTACTGGTGCGTGATGGCGCTCCTGCTCATCGGTCCTGTCGTCCTGCTCGGGCGCATCCAGCAGGACCGCAACGCGCACTGCGGCGGCCTGTCCTGGGTCGAGCGCATGGACAAGGAGTGCGTCGGCGTCGTGAACGCCGACGGGCCCACCCCGGACGGGCTCTTCTCGTCGGACGAGATAACGAAGCTCGTCGCCCGGATCGACCACAACAACGACCTGGCCAGGCAGGCCGGGACGTACGTCAGCGTGGTGCTGTTCGGCGAGTACTCCGTGGCGCAGGACCAGAACGACAGCGCGTTCGTCGGGGCCCGGGCGGAGCTGACGGCCGTGGAGGAGTATCAGCGCGGCGTCTCCGGCGCGCCCCGCCTCCAGGTGCTCGTGGCCAACGCCGGGACGAACTTCCACCGGGGGCGGCGTACGGCGGAGCTGGTCAGCGAGATGGCGGCCGAGGACCCCCGCGTCCTCGGCGTGATCGGCTTCCAGCGCAGCGTCCGCGGCGTCGAGGAGGCCATCCGGACGCTGCACACGGCGAAGATCCCGATGCTGGTGACCACCGCGACGGCCGACCGGCTCGGCTACCTGGCGGACGACCCCGCCCGGTCCGGGTCCGGCTACACCTCGCCGTACGTGTTCCGCCTGGGGCCGTCGAACCGGCGGCAGGCGCGGCTGGCCGCCAGGTACGCCCGCCATCGGCTCCTCGGCAGGGTGCCCAAGCCGTCCGCGGTGGTCGTCCAGGACCAGACGGACGACGACAACTACACGAACAACCTCGCCGACGACTACGCGGACGAGGCCCGCGCCGTGGGGATCACGGTCAGCGACCGCGTCGCGTACAAGGACCGGGGAACGGGCATGGACCTGGCGGTGAGCCGGGCCTGCGGGCACGGGCCCGACCTGCTCCTCTACGCGGGCCGTGCGGCCGACTTCCTCGACTTCCTGCGCTACATCGAGGGCAAGGACTGCGGCAAGGAGCCGATCAAGGTCCTCGCGGGCGACGACGTCATCAAGGCGGTCGCCAACAGCGGCCCGGTGATCGGCGACTACCGGCGCGTGCAGGTCTACTACGCGGCGCTGGCGAGCCGCGAGCTGTGGCGCGGCGGCACCGTGGCGCCGACGGGCTTCGTGCAGAGCCTGCTGAGCGGACGGCACCCGAAGGAGTCCGACGACAACCTCATCCTCAGCTACGACGCCGCCAAGCTCTTCTACGAGCGCGTCAACGCGGCCTACCGGGGCGGGCTGCCCAGCAGGGGAGACGTGCTCTACCAGATCTCCCTCGTCTCCCCGCGCGACAGATGGAACGGTTCGAGCGGGGTGATCTCCTTCGGCGCCGCCGCCCACGAGCCCGAGGACAAGACCATCGCGATCATGAAGGTGAACGACGCGGGCAGGTCCGAGGTCGCGTACCGCTGCGGGCGCCTGGCCACCACCGAGCCCGAGGAGGGCAAGGAGAAGAACGGCGAGGAGAGGATCTGCCCGAACCTCGACGGGGACGCCGGGGAGCGCGCGGCCCGGAACGCCCCGGCGGCGGTCCCGTCCGCGGGCCCGTCCGCGCCCGCACGCCAGGACGCCGCCGGCTCCGGCCGATGACGCCTCCGGACGCGGAAACGGCCCGCCCCTCAGGGCGGGCCGTCACAGGTTGCCGACGGTGCGCGGGCGGGGCCCGGCGGCCTCTCGGAGCTTGTGGCACGCCGCAGGGCCACGACCCGCGCTGAGGCTCAGACCTTGCCGACGACCTCGGCGGCGCCGGGCACGTCGTTGATGGAGCGCTGCTTCGGGCCCACGTAGTTGGCGCTGGGGCGGACCAGCCTGCCCGTGCGCTTCTGCTCCAGGATGTGGGCGGCCCAGCCGGCGGTCCGGGCGCAGGTGAACATCGAGGTGAACATGTTCGACGGCACCTCGGCGAAGTCGAGGACCACCGCGGCCCAGTACTCCACGTTGGTCGCGAGGACCCGGTCCGGCTTGCGGGCGTGCAGCTCCTCGAGTGCGGCGGTCTCCAGCGCGGCGGCGACCTCGTAGCGCGGCGCGCCCAGCTCCTTGGCCGTACGGCGCAGCACGCGGGCGCGCGGGTCCTCGGCCCGGTAGACCCGGTGGCCGAAGCCCATGAGCCGCTGGCCCTTGTCCAGCTCGCTCTGGACGTACTTGCGGGCGTCACCCATCTTCTCGACGCCCTCGATCATGTGCAGCACCCGCGCCGGCGCGCCGCCGTGCAGCGGGCCGGACATCGCGCCGACCGCGCCCGACAGGGCGGCCGCCACGTCGGCGCCCGTGGAGGCGATCACGCGGGCGGTGAACGTCGAGGCGTTCATGCCGTGCTCCGCGGCCGACGTCCAGTAGGCGTCGATGGCCTTCACGTGCTTGGGATCGGGCTCACCGCGCCAGCGGACCATGAAGCGCTCGACGATGCTCTCGGCCTCGTCGACGCGCTTCTGCGGGACCATGGGCAGGCCCAGGCCGCGGGCCGACTGCGCGACGAACGACAGAGCGGTCACCGAGGCGCGTGCGAGATCGTCGCGGGCCTGGTCGTCGTCGATGTCGAGCAGCGGGCGGAAGCCGTACGAAGGCGCCAGCATGGCCAGCGCGCTCTGTACGTCTACTCGGATGTCGCCGGAATGGACGGGAAGTGGGTACGGCTCCGCCGGGGGCAGGCCCGGCTGGAACGTGTTGTCGACGAGCAGGCCCCAGACGTGTCCATAGGAGACGTTGCCCACGAGCTCTTCGATGTCGACGCCCCGGTATCGCAGGGCGCCCCCTTCTTTGTCCGGTTCCGCGATCTCGGTCTCGAACGCCACCACGCCTTCGAGCCCGGGTTTGAAGTCGGACATTCTCGGCCGCCTCCCTCTCTTGTGAAGTCCAGAGCCTTGATGTCGAGATACCGGCGGGTCAATTTAACCCGCAGCGCCCGACTGTCGCGCCCCCGGCCCTACCCAATGGGGTTCTCCCAGGTAGGGGCCACCGAGCGAGACGTATGCCGAGCAGGCGAGAATACCTTTCCGTGGACAGCGCTTCGCACCTCCCCGGGCTCCGGCACAGTTACGAAGGTGAGCCCCTGCTCGAATCCGGCATGGCAGGCGACCCGGTGACGCAGTTCGCGCTGTGGTTCGCGGACGCGGTCGCCGCGGGCCTGCCCGAACCGAACGCCATGGTCGTCGCCACCAGCTCCGCCGGTGGCCGTCCCTCCGCCCGCACCGTCCTCCTCAAGGGCTTCGACGAGCGCGGGTTCGTCTTCTTCACCAACTACGAGTCTCGCAAGGGCCGCGACCTCGGTGAGAACCCGCGGGCCTGCCTGCTGTTCCCGTGGCATCCCATCAGGCGGCAGGTCCGCGTGGAGGGGTCCGTCGTACGGCTCCCGCGCGAGGACAGCGCCGCCTACTTCCACTCTCGCCCGTACGGCTCCCGCATCGGCGCGTGGGCCTCCCGTCAGTCGGCGGTCGTGGAGTCGAGGGAGCAGCTCGACGCCAGGTTCCGCGAGCTGGCCGCGCGCTGGCCGCAGGATCCGCCGCTGCCGGACTTCTGGGGCGGCTTCCGGGTGGCGCCGGCGGAGGTCGAGTTCTGGCAGGGCCAGACCGACCGCATGCACGACCGGCTCCGCTACCGGCGGACCGGCGGAACCTGGACGCTGGAGCGCCTCGCCCCCTGACCCGGTCAGGGCAGCCCGGCCGCGACCTTGAGATCGGCGAGGAAGCCCGAGTACGCCTCGTCCCGGTCGGGCGCGCGCAGGATCGCCGAGGGATGGATCGTCGCCACGTAGTACGCCCCCTCGCGCCGGGGGACCGGCTCTCCCCGGTGCCTGGTGACGCGGAAGTCCGGGCCCAGCAGGGCCCGGGCGGCCGTGGCCCCCAGCACCACGGTCACCTCCGGGTCCACCAGGCGCATCTCGGCCTCCAGCCAGGGCCGGCACGCGTTGATCTCTCCCACGGTGGGCTTCTGGTGGATCCTGCGTTTGCCGCGGGGCTCGTACTTGAAGTGCTTGACCGCGTTGGTCACGTACACCGCCTCGCGCTCGATGCCCGCCTCTTCGAGCGCCCTGTCGAGCATGCGCCCGGCGGGCCCGACGAACGGCGCGCCCTCGCGGTCCTCCTGGTCGCCCGGCTGCTCGCCGACCAGCATGAACCGCGCGTCGGGAACGCCCTCGCCGAAGACCGTCTGCGTGGCGGCGCGGTAGAGGTCGCAGCCCTCGCAGTGCCGTGCGGCCTCCCTGAGCGCGGGCAGGCTGATCTCCGCCGGAAGGAATCCCTGGGCTCCGATGTTTCCCACCCTGGGTCGCTTCCCCAATAAGGTCGGCTGCGAACACAGGGGGAGGTCGTAGCATCGATTTACAGGGACTGGAGGAGCTTTGACCGCACACGGCCTGATCGATACGACGGAGATGTACCTCCGGACGATCTTCGAACTCGAAGAGGAGGGCATCGTCCCGCTTCGCGCCCGGATCGCCGAGAGGCTGCAGCAGAGCGGTCCGACCGTCAGCCAGACGGTGGCGCGCATGGAGCGCGACGGCCTGGTCAAGGTCGAGGGCGACAGGCACCTCAGCATGACCGCGCTGGGCCGCACGCTGGCCATCCGCGTGATGCGCAAGCACCGCCTCGCCGAGTGCCTGCTGACCCAGGTGATCGGCATGCCGTGGGAAGAGGTCCACATAGAGGCGTGCCGCTGGGAGCACGTGATGTCGGACTCGGTGGAGACCCGGCTCGTGAACCTTCTCAAGAACCCCCGGGTGTGCCCGCACGGCAACCCGATCCCCGGTCTCGACGAGCTGGGGGTGCCGCAGTCCGGTTCGGCCGGAGATGAGATGGTGTCTCCCATGGTGACCCTCGCGGGACAGGCGCCTGTGCCCGTTGTAGTGCGCCGAATCAGCGAACAAGTGCAAAGCGACCCCGCCGTGATGCTTAAACTCAAGCAAGTTGGGATACAACCCGGACGCGAGGTGACGCTCGCGGCGAGTGACAACGGTGTAACGGTGACTGGTGATGGTGAGGTGGGAACCACGACCGCGGACCTTTCGAGGGACGTCGCCTCACACGTTTTTGTCACCAGACGATGACGGAATGAGTTGTGCCTGGTTGAATCCCCTAGGGAGTCCTTTCATTTCTCGCGACCCAGCCTTCGCAGGAGCGCCCGTGCCCGGCATAGCGAACCCACCTCGTCAAGGGACGGTCGTGGCATGAGGCGATGGGGAGATCTGTCACAGGACGCCGACGACCACCTTTCGGCCGGTTCCGTGCTCGACCACGCGGAGATGGCCGTGGTCGTGACCGACCGCTTCAGCAACGTCCTGTACTGGAACCCCTTCGCCGAGCAGCTGTTCGGCCGTGTGGGCGCCTCCCCCGGCAAGGAGTCGCTGCACACCCTCGGGATCTCGGAGAAGGACCATCCGCTGGCGGCCGAGCTGGCCAAGCACGTGCTGCGCGGCGGGGTGTGGGAGGGCACGTTCGACGTGGCCCGCGGCGACGGCACGACGATCTACGTGCGCGCGCAGGCCGTGCCGCTGCGGCACCCCTCCGGTTCCGTGAGCGGCATCGTGATCACAGCGCGCGAGGCGATGCGCAGCAACGAGCGTGAGAAGGACCGCTTCGGCCTCCTCGAGCGGATCGGCGAGCGGCTCGCAGGCTCCCTGTACGTGGAGGAGACGCTCAACCGGGTCGCGGAGATGCTCGTCCCGCAGTTCGCCGACCACTGCTTCATCGAACTGAACGAGGGCGACCGCCTGGTGCGCAAGGTCTCCACGCATGTGAACGGCTGGACGCCGCCGCCGGACACCTGGCGGCCGGTGGGCGCGGAGATCAGATACCCCCTCGGGCACTACGCCGAGACCGCCCTGCGCCGCCAGGAGACGATCCTGGTCGAGGACTTCTCGCAGGTCAGCTACCCGGCGACGAGCGAGGGCGCGGCCCGGTTGTGCGGCGAGATCGGGATGACCTCGGCCATCGTCGCCCCGCTGTGCGTGCGCGGCGAGACGCTCGGCCTCATGTACCTCGGCCTGTCGAACCTCACCAACCGGCGCTCCCCCCACTACGACACCTTCGACCGCGACTTCGTCGGCGCCATCGCCACCCGCGTCGCGCTCGCCGTCGACAACGCGCTGCTGTTCGAGGAGGAGCGGCACACCGCCGAGTCGTTCCAGAAGCACCTGCTTCCGCGTCAGCCGCTGCCCTCGCTCGACGGACTGGAGATCGCGGTCCGCTACTACCCGGCCGCCCCGCTCGCCTCGCACGGCCAGGGCATCCAGACCCAGGTGGGCGGCGACTGGTACGACGTGATCCCGCTGTCGGCCGGCCGCGTCGGCATCGTCATCGGCGACGTCGAGGGCCGGGGGGCCAAGGCGGCGGCGGTCATGGGCCAGCTCAGGGCCGCGTTGCGCGCCTTCGCCCAGGACGACAAACCACCCGCCGACATCCTCGCCCGCCTGGACGAGTGGACCAGGATCGTCGCCGCGCCGGAACACGACGACTTCGGCGCCGACATCACCAACCCGCCGATCGTCACCTGCCAATACATGGTGTACGACGCGTGGTCGAGGCAGCTGTCGTTCGCCAACGCCGGACACGCGCCCCCGCTGCTGATCGTGGACGGCGAGGTCAAGGACCTGGACATCACCGAGGTCGGCCAGCCGCTCGGGGTGCGGGCCAAGGGCATGCACGCCGACCTGGTCTACAAGGAGGAGACGAGGGTGCTGCCGCCCGGCGCCACCCTGCTTCTCTACACCGACGGACTGGTCGACCGCAGGCCGCCGCGCGACTCCGCCACGGGCGTCCCCGGCGACGACGAGGCGCTCGACATCCTGCGCGAGAAGCTCGCCAAGGCGTCGGGGGAGTCCGTCGAGCGCATCGCCGACCTGGCCACGGTGGCCGTGCCCGGCGAGATCGACGACGACATGGCCATCCTCGTCGTCCGTTCCGCGGGCACCGAGCTGCAGTCCCAGGAGCGCACGTTCCCGGCCCAGCCGATCATGGTGAGCGAGGCGCGGCGGATGGCGTCCGAGGCGTTCGCGGGATGGCAGGTGCCCGAGGAACGCGCGGAGCTGGCCTGCCTGCTCGTCTCCGAGGTCGTGACCAACGTGGTCCTGCACGCCGCCAGCGCCAGCGTGCCGCGCCGCGAGCTGGTGCTCGACGGGCCGCCGCTGCCGTTCGACGAGTCGTGGGACGTGCCGGGCTTCGAAGAGGAGATCGCGGGCGACAAGGAGTTCACCCTGCGGCTGCGCAGGGGCGCGGAGTCCGTCTGGGTCGAGGTCTTCGACCAGGATCTCCGCCTGCCCCGCATCCGCAGCGCGGGGGAGAACGACGAGGGCGGTCGTGGCCTCTATCTCGTCGACCAGCTCGCGCGGCGCTGGGGCTCCCGCCCTACCCGCGAGGGCAAGGCGGTCTGGTTCGAGATCCCCATCGGCGGTCGTTAGGGCGTGACGCGCCTCCGGCGCGGGGGGCGTCACGGTCAGTTCTTCTGCACCAGGCAGCTGTATCCGTCCGGGCGTTCGGGTTCGAGCGTCACCTGCCGCAGCACGGTCGCCTCCATGGAGATGCGGAAGGTCTCCTGGTGCGCGCAGTCGTACAACGCGTACGTGCCCTCGCGTTCGCCGAGCAGCAGCACCTCCACGCCCCCGCGCAGCACCTTGCCGCTCTCGCGGTCGTTGAGCACCACCCACTGGTCCTGGAAGCCCACCATGGACAGGAGCATGCTGGCGGGCCTGCCCTTCTCGGCGACGGCGAGCGCGTCGCTCTCCATCTGCCCCATCAGCGCGAAGCCCAGCCCGATGCCGGTGAACGCGGCCACCACGATCTTCATGCCCGCGCGGCCGGTCGGCCGCCGCCGCAGCAGCCGGAACGGCACGAGGAAGGCCAGGGCGCCGATCAGCACCGAGGTGATCACGACGCCGGCCAGCGACGCGCCCTCGCCCAGCCCGAGGTAGCCGAGGAAGCCCCAATAGCTCGCCCCGCACCACAGCGCGCCGACGATCGCGGCGGCCCACGGGCGCACGCGTACGGCCTGGGTCAGGCGGGACAGATGGCCGAGGGTCGCCTTGTCGAGCAGCCACACGGCAGCCACGACGACACCCGCGAGCAGGGCGCCGGCGATGATGAGCAGGACCAGCGTCCCCACCAGGCGGCCGAACATCGTGGCCTGGTCGATGCCCGCCTGCTCGGGGCTGATGTTGAAGATGCCGTAGACCTGCTGGATGCCGAGATAGAGCAGCGCGTAGAGGGCGATGCCGATCGGCACCACGACCGACCCGCCGCGTTCCAGCAGATCGACGACCCCGGCTTTCGTCTCCGGCTCGGGCAGGTCGGCGAGGCCGGTGTGTTCCTCCGGCTTTGTCATGATCATTTGTGGTTCATTTCATTTTCAATCAGTGCGACGGAACATGATTGCAGGAGCAGAAGACGAGCGAACGGCGGGTCCGTTAACCGACGACGACGGACGCGACGCACTGCGCGCTTCTTTCCGGCCGCCCCGGGTGCTTGACTCGGACGCATGGAGCTCGCCCACGACCGCCGCGGCAGCGGCCCGCCGCTCGTCCTCCTCCACGGCATCGGTCACCACCGGCACGGCTGGCTGCCGGTCCTCGACCTGCTCGCGGAGCGGCACGACGTCATCGCGGTGGACCTGCCCGGCTTCGGCGAGTCCCCGCCGCTGCCATACGGCACGCCGTACAACGTGGAGACGCTGGGGCGGGCGGTGCGCGAGTTCTGGACCGGGCTCGGCCTGAGCAGGCCGCACGTCGCGGGCAACTCGCTGGGCGGCTACATCGCGCTCGACCTGGCCTCTTCCGCCGACGTCCGCACGGCCGTCGCGCTGTCTCCCGCCGGGTTCTGGTCCCGGCCCGAGCACGCGTACGCGCGGGCCGTGCTCCGCCTGGTGCGGCTGGCGGCGCGGGCGGACGGGCTGCCCGCGCTCGCGGCCCGCACGGACGAGGGGAAGGCGTTGGCCATGGGCCTGTTCGTGGCCCGTCCGGAACGGCTGTCGCGTGAGGCCGTGCTCGCGGCGGCCACGGCGATGCGCGAGTGCGTGGGGTTCGAGGAGACGCTGGACTCGATGGCGTGGGTCGCGCCGCCCGCGCCGCCCCAGGTGCCGGTCACGATCGCCTGGGGCGACCGCGACCGGCTGCTGCCGCGACGGCAGGCCGTACGCGCGGCGCGCTGGGCCGGGCAGCGGGCGCTGCTGCTGCGGGGCTGCGGCCACCTGCCGATGAGCGACGACCCGGAACTGGTCGCGCGGGTGATCGCCGAGGGCAGCAGCCGCGAAAGCGGCGAAGACCCGCGCTGAGTCTCCCTGCGCCGCTTGTGCCGACGGGCGCGCGGGGGCGGGGAAACCCACGCATACTGATCAGTGTGGACACCGGACTCATCCTTCTGGTCTTCCTGGCGCTCCTGTTCGCGTGGCTGCTGAACAAGGTGCGCCGGTTCTTCCGGCTGAGCCCGGTGGCCTACGGAGGCGTGATGGTCGTGTTCGTGGTGGCCATGCTGCTGATCTGGGGACAGCAGCACAGCTGATCCGCCGTCGGCCGCCCGCCGAGCCGCCGGGTCAGAAGCCGAAGGACCGGCCGATGATCTCCTTCATGATCTCGGTGGTGCCGCCGTAGATCGTCTGTACGCGGCTGTCCAGCCAGGCCTTGGCCACCGGATACTCCAGCATGTAGCCGTAACCGCCGTGGAGCTGGACGCACCGGTCGATGACCTTGTTCTGCAGTTCCGTCGTCCACCACTTGGCCTTCGCGGCGTCCACCGCCGTGAGCTCCTTGACGTTGAGCGCCCGCACGCACTTGTCCACGTAGTGGCGGGCGATCTCCACCTCGGTGGCCAGTTCGGCCAGCAGGAACCGTGTGTTCTGGAACTTGCCGATGCTGCGGCCGAAGGCCGTACGGTTGCGGCAGTACTCGATCGTCTCCTCCAGCACCGTCTCCGCCGCGGCCACCGCCGCCACCGCGATCGACAGCCGCTCCTGCGGCAGGTTGTTCATGAGCTGGAAGAACCCCTGGCCCTCCTCGCCGCCCAGGAGGTTGGCCACCGGCACCCGGACGTTCTCGAAGAACAGCTCGGCGGTGTCCTGCGCGTGCATGCCGACCTTCTCCAGGTTGCGGCCGCGGGTGAAGCCCTCCATGCCGCGCTCCACCACCAGCAGCGAGGTGCCGCGTGCGCCCGCCGAGGGGTCGGTCTTGGTCACGACCACGACGAGGTCGGAGTTGATGCCGTTGGTGATGAAAGTCTTCTGCCCGTTCACCACGTAGTGGTCGCCCTCGCGGACGGCGGTGGTGCGGATGCCCTGAAGGTCGCTGCCGGCCCCCGGCTCGGTCATCCCGATGGCCGTGATCAGCTCGCCGGACGCGAAGCCGGGCAGCCAGCGCTGCTTCTGCTCGTCGTTCGTCAGGTCGACCATGTACGGCGCCATGATGTCGTTGTGCAGGCCGAATCCCAGGCCGGTGGCGCCGACGCGGATGATCTCCTCGACGATCACCACGTTGTAGCGGAAGTCAGTGATCCCCGAGCCGCCGTACTCCTCCGGCACCGAGAAGCCGAACATGCCCAGCTCGCCCGCCTTCTTCCACACCTCGCGGGGGACGATGCCGTCCTTCTCCCACTGCGCGTGGTGGGGGACGACCTCACGGGCCATGAACTCACGGACGGTCTCGCGGAAGAGGTCGTGCTCCTCGTCGAAGAGGTCTCGCCGCATCGGGTACGCCTTCCGGCTCAGGGTCTGTTGGCCGCACCAGAATACGATTCTGGTCCTCCCCGGTCGATCGGCTCCAGGTTGTACGGACGGTCACAACTCCGAAACCATCGCGATAACGACCCCTTTGACCGCTTCGGTTACCCCTAAGATCTACCTTCGGTTTGCTATAGGCCCGCCAGGACGGACCTGTGATCGGAGTATGCGGTGATTCGGTGGAAAGCTGGTCTTCCTAGGACCATGGCCGCCTTGGCCCTCGGCCTGGCCGGTACGGCGATCGTCGTCGTGCCGTCGATGACGGCGCAGGCGAATACCGCCGATCTAGTGGTGGACTATGCCTGTCAGCAGGGCATCGCCACCTCGGGCTCGGGCACCGTCTATCTCCGGACGAAGCTCACCGTCCCGACGACGCTCAACGTCGGCGATCCACTCACCGTGGCGTGGAAGCTCAACTACAAGGACGCGACGCGTTTCGGATCGCCCGCGCGGCTGCCCAACGGCGGCCGGATCGAGGTGACCGGAAGGGTCAATCTCACCGGCAGCTGGATCGGGCAGCTTCAGCCCAAGGGGTCTGTGGACCAGCCGGGCGCGATGATCAAGGGCACCCCGCTCAAGCTTCCCGACGGCATCGCCGACTTCGCCTACACCGATCGAGAGGGCACCCTCACGGTCAAACCCGGCAAGCTGTTCGTCGACTTCCGTCCCCCCGCCTCCGAGGTCATGGTCAACGACGACGACTCGGCTATCACCTACAGCGGCGGCTGGGAGAACCTCGAGGGGCAGCCGAGCGGGGACAACGACTACCACCTCGACCTGCACCGGACCACGGCGGGCGGCGCCTGGGCGTCTCTCACCTTCACTGGCACCGGAGTGGACTACGTCGCGCAGCGCGACCGGCGCGCGGGACCGATCGACATCGACGTCGACGGTCAGCCCGGCACTCCGCCGCGGATCGACCCTTCGACGAACGACGACGGCACCCCGGTGAACGACGCCAACAAGGGCGGGCAGACCCTGTGGAAGTTCCACGGTCTCAAGTACGGCGAGCACACGATCACGATCAAGAACGTCGAGGACGGCAAGTGGGGCCAGCTCGACGCGTTCCGCGTGGTCACGCGGGAGCTGGCCAACCCGCCGCAGGAGTACCGCGCTGAGTGCACGCTCATCAGCGCACCGGTCGCCGTCCAGGTGACGATCGGCGGCGGGACGAACAGCAGCCCGTCCGCTTCGGTGGAGCCGAGCCAGTCGCCGGACAGCTCGCCTTCTCCGGACAGCTCGGCCAGCCCTTCCGGGAGCGCCTCGCCGAGCGCGTCGCCCACGCCTTCCCAGTCGCCGAGCGGCGGTAATCAGTCGCCTTCACCCTCGCCTTCGCCGTCGGCCAGTCCGTCGCCGGCTGCGGCGCAGACGCAGAACTACGTCGTGACGGCGGTGGTGACGCAGGGCAGCCCGTCGCCGACGGCGACGAGGACGGTGACACTGACCGCGACACCGAGCGTGGCGCAGGTGGCGATCACGCCTCAGGGTGGCGCGCAGACCGGTGAGGCTCCCGAGCGCGTGTCGTCCTCGGGCATGCTGCTGATCGGCTCGGGCGGCGCGCTGTTGATGATCGGCATGCTCAGTGGTGTGGCAATGCTCCGGCGCAGGGCGGCGCACTCGGGCGAGCGGGGCTGAGGAGGATGACGATGAACGACACTCCTGACGGCAGCGTTCCCGAGCAGGGCGGCGCGGGCACCGAGGCCAAGAAGACGCGCAAGCCGCTGCCCCAGCCGGTCCTCGCGACCCTGCTCGTGGCCGGGTCCTTCGGCGGCATCGCGGCGGTGATGGCCGGGATGCTCGCCGTGCTGAGCCCCTCGGACGCACAGGAGAGCGGGCCGGTCCCCGGCGCGGTGAACGTCCAGGACGCGGGCAACGTGGCCTTCCTGCCGCCGACCGTGGGCCCGGGCGGGCCCGGTGTGCCGCTCACGGCGGCGGACCCGACCGCGCCGCCGCCGGCTCCCGCGATGCAGCCGATCGCCCCGCTGACTCTCACGAGCGTGGCCTCGTCGTCCTCGAAGCCGCTGTCGTCCTCGTCGTCCGGCGCGAAGAAGGCGACGACCAAGAAGGTCACCGGCAGACCGCTCAAGATCAGCATTCCTGCGATCGGTGTGAAGGCCGCCGTGGGCTCGGTGGGCGTGGACAAGTCCGGCGTCATCCAGACGCCCCCGCTGAGCAAGCCCAGCCTCACCGGCTGGTACCGCTTCGGACCGGCCCCCGGCGACCAGGGGCCGGCGATCATCCTCGGGCACGTGAACACCCGCAAGGGCGCCGCCGTCTTCAGCCGCCTGCGCGAGCTCAAGCGCGGCAACAAGATCGCCGTTCTCCGTGCGGACGGCAAGATGGCGATCTTCACGGTGGACGGGATCGAGCAGGTCAGCAAGTCGACGTTCCCGACCAAGCGGGTCTACAGCAACACGATCACATCGTCGCTGCGACTGATCACCTGCGGCGGGGTCTACAACGCCAAGCAGCACCACTACACCGACAACATCATCGTCTACGCGACGCTGACGGAGACCAAGGGCAAGTGATCGCGGGGGTGATCAGCCCGCGCTGATCACCTCTTCGCCCTCTCGCGCCTCGCGCTCGGGCGGATCGTGCGGCCTGCGCCGTGCGGCCGCCCGGGCCGCGCGCTGGACCAGCAGCGTGCCCGCCACCGCCGCCACCGCGACGGCCACCAGCGCGTACGGCTGACGCCACGGCGAGGGATCGTCGACGGCCGCAGAGACCCGGGCCGGCTGGGTGGCCCTGACCGGCTGCGCGGACGCGGCGGGTGTCGCGGCGGGAAGGCGGTTGGGGATGACGGCCGTCGCCTTCCAGGGGAATCCGGGCGGCTTCACCGGCCCCCAGTAATCCATGACCTCGGTGCCGGCGGGCACCGGGAACTGCGGCGGAGCCGCCTTGAGCCCGCCCGGCACCGTGAGCGTGCCGATCTCGTACGGCGCGAACATGCCCTGCAGGCCCTGCACCCGCCACCGTCCGGCCGGCACGTTGACGGACGTGGCGTAGTGGGCGGGTTCCGGCAGCGGAGTCCCGTCGAACGTCAAGGTCGTGCCGTCCTCCCCGGTCAGGCGCAGGCCGATCGGTTCGAGGCCGCCGGGGCCCTCGTACGGATGGGTGCCGTGTTGGAGCACCCAGAAGCCCACCGTGTAGGAGACCCCGGGCCGCACCTTTGCGGGAAGCGGGTCGAGCTCGGTCACGGCCCAGAAGCCGGCCCGCGCATGAGCGGGCAGGGCCGGCGCGAGGATCGCCGCCATCGCCGCGAGGGCCACGAGCAGTCGTCTCATGTCAACACCTCCGCTCTCCCTACCGTGGGAGGGCGATGAAGGTTCCCTGGGAATTTCCTGACATACGGGCGCTGCCGGTTATGTCGATGGTCAACTCCTGCGAGACTGTTCGCTACGTGTACGTGACTGTGGTGGCAGGAGAGACGTCGTGCCCGACCCCAGTGCCCGGCGCAGGAGTGCCCGGGGCCGCATCGCGGCCCGGTCGGCGGCGGGAGCGACGGCCGCATTGGCCCTGATGGCGTGGCCGGTGCTCGCGGCGACCGAAACCACGACCGTGCCCTACTCCTGCACTCCCGCCGGGGGCGCCGCCGCGACCTACCCCGTCAACGTGACTCTGGTCGCGCCCGACGACCCGGTTGTGAGCAGCACGGCGACCGTGACCTGGCGGATCGCTCCCTCCTCGCCGCCGGCCGGCCAGAGCGCGTTGGTGGCGCCCGCGACGGGCATCGCGGCGAACGACGTCGTGATCGCCGAGGGCCAGGTGGAGGTGACCGGCGCTCCCGTCGTGAGCGAGCCCGCCGACGCGTCGCCGAGCCCCACCCCTTCCGCCTCCCCGACGCCAAGCCCGTCGTCCTCTCCGTCCGCCTCGGCCTCGCCTTCCGCGTCGCCTTCGCCCTCGGCCTCGCCCGGCACAGGGGCCCAGCTGGCGACGGACACTTCCCCGACCCCCTCCGCGAGTGCGTCGCCTTCCGCCAGTGCGACTCCCTCAGGCGAGGACAGCGGCTCGACCACGGGCGACGAGGCGACCGGCACCCAGGAGGAGACTCCTTCGGCCATCACGCTGAGCCCGGCCGCCTCCACGGTGCTTCCCTCGTCCCTCTCGCCGTCGGCCACGCTGACGCCGATCCCCGAACTGCTCGTCACGCTGACCCCGACGGCGACGGGCACCGTCGGGGTCGCGGCCGGGAACTTCACGCTGAGGCTGCGACCCGCGGGGGACACCACCGGTGCGGGCGAGGCGCTCTACACGTGCACGCTGCCGGAGTCCGCGACCCGGGCGTCGCTCGCGCTCACCGTCGCCGCCTCCTCGTCCACCTCGCCGTCCCCCTCAGCGTCCGCGTCGCCCTCCCCTTCGCCGAGCCCGTCCGACAGCGACGACGCGAGCAGTTCGCCCACTCCCAGCGCCACAGCGACCCCGACCCCGACCCCGACCAGGACTCGCACAGTCACGGCGACCGCCACCGCGGCGGTCTCCCACACGGCGACCAAGCAGATCAAGACGACGCCGCTCGGCGGCGCGCAGACCGGGGCCGGGGGCGACGCGGGCCCGGACGCCCGGCTCGTCGTGCTCACCGGCCTGGCGCTGGTGGCCGCGGCGGCGGCCGGGGGGCTGCTGCTGCGGCGCTTCGGCCCGAACCCCGGCTCGTACGGCAGGCACTAGCGTCCGGCTGACGCGCGGACATGCCGGAAACGCGAGAAAGTTTGAGCAAGTGGAGGCGGTCTTGGGGTTTTTGTCCGTATGATCTCTACCTGACTGTGACCGTATGCTGGAATGCTGGTACGCCTGTTGACTGCGAGCATCGAAGTGGAGAGAAGTCAGTGCTGAAGTCAAAGGCGCGGGGCCGTATCGCGGGAAGGGCCGCCGCGGCCGGAGTGGTCAGCGCGGGCCTTCTCCTGGGCCTGGGCGCGCTCGGCGCGCACGCCGACAGCAAGACCGTGACGTACAGCTGCGCACCGGGAACGGGCGGCACCGCCGTCGCACACGACTTCACGGTGACGCTGAGCGCGAACACCTCGGCGGTGACCGGCACCCAGTACACCGCCACCCTGAACATCCAGCCGCTCACGACCTCGGCGTTCCCCGCGCCGGTGGCGATCGCGAGCGGTGCGTCGATCGAGTTGCAACCCAGCGTGTCGGCGTCGGCGCTGCCGGCCGGGATGACCGCGGGCGTGTCCACGCCCTCGCCGACCGGCGCGGCGTTGACCGCGTCCGTCACCGCCCAGGGGTCGATGCCGCCGCTCCCCACGGCGACGCTGACCATCACGCCGGCGGCCCAGGCCACCTCCGTCGTGCTGACGGCGAAGGACTTCAAGATCAGCATGGTCGCGCCCGCCGGCACGGGCACGACCACCACCACGACGCCCACCCTGCTCTACACCTGCACGGTCGCCACGACGGGTGCCAACACGGCGCCCGCGGTGGCGACGATTCCGGTGACGAGCCCCTCGGCGTCCGCGAGCGCGAGCGCCAGCGCCAGCCCCAGTGCCTCCGCGAGCGCCTCGCCCTCGCCGCGTAACACCAGGACGGTGTACGAGACGGTCTTCGCGTCGCCCACGCCGCCCAAGACGAGGAAGACGAGGTCCTCCCAGGTCGAGAACACGCCCGGAGGCGGCGCGGCCACCGGCGGTGGAGGCGACGCGGGCCCCGACGCCCGTCTCTTCGTCCTCACCGGCACCGCGCTCATGCTGGCGGCGGGGGCCGGCGGACTGGTGCTGCGGACCCGGCGCCGCCCGGTGAGGCAGTAGGACGAGCCATGACCACCCCGCCACCTGGACAGTACCCGCCGGGCCGGCCGTACGGCGTGCCTCTCGGGCCGGGCGGGCAGGGCTACCCGCAGCCGGTTTACGGCCAGCCGGTCTTCCAGCCGGTCATGCTGCCCCAGATGCAGCCCGTGCAGCCGGTGCCCCCGCCGCAGCCGCCGGAGGAGAAGCCTCCCGGCGACGCCGCGGCGGCCATCCGGCGGGTGCTGATCACGGCGGCCATCCTGGGCCTGGTCATCGTGATCGCGGGTGTAGTGATCATGGTGAACAACCCCGACGAGTACGCGCCGACCCGTTCGACGGTGAAGCTCGCTGCGCCGCAGAACGGGCTCGCCCCGTCCGTGGGGCCGGGCGGCGCCGGGCGGCCGCTGACGCAGGCGGTCGCCGACGCGCCTCCGCCGGTTCCGAACATTCCGGCGGCTCCGGCGATGCAGCCGTCCACGCCCAAGCGCCTGGTCATCCCCAAGATCGGCGTGAACGCCCCGATCAAGTCGGTCGGTCTCGACCGCTCCGGTGCGATCCAGACGCCCCCGATCAGCAACCCGAACCTGGTCGGCTGGTATCGCGGCGGCCCGACGGCGGGTGAGGCGGGCCCGGCGGTCATGCTCGGCCACAAGGACACCACCTCGCGCAGCGCCGTCTTCACCCGGCTGCACGAACTGGCGTACGGCGACAAGATCGAGGTGTACCGCCTCGACGGGACCGTGGCCATCTTCACCGTGGGCGGTATCGAGCAGGCGAACAAGCAGACGTTCCCCACCAACCGGGTGTACGGGCACGCCGACAACGCCGAGCTCAGGCTGATCACCTGTGGCGGCAAATACAACTATTCGACCGGTCACTACTTCGACAATGTCATCGTCTACGCCACGATGACCGGAACGCGTCTGGCGAAAACGAAGTCCTGAGCCGGGGCACCTCGCCGGAAGGGCTCGTGGCGGGCGGCCGTCGGAGGCTATGGTCTCTTCGACCGATCATGAGGAGGGCCTGTGGGCTGGTTCTCGAAACTCCTGCTGCCCGGTCGGCTGCGCACGGGGCCCACGGCGCTGCTGCCCGCCCGGCCGGATCCGAAGACGCTGCTGGCCGTCGCGCAACTCGCCGACCCCGAGGCGAGAACCGACGGCGACGACATCCTCGCGGGCGGGTCGCGCATCCAGCCGCCCGTCGAGCTGACCGGAGAGGTCCTCGCCAAGCTCGGCGTGCCCGGCGAGGACACGCTCTGGGCGTGCCGGATCGCCGCCGACGGCCCGCTGCCGGTGGACTTCTTCGACAAGAGCCTGGCCGAGGGCATCGCCTACCGCCTGGGCGGCTGGTCGCTCTGCCAGGGCGAGCCGCTCGATCCGGCCGAGGACGGCGGCGACCCGCTGGTCTACCTGCCGGCCGTGCCGGAGCCCGAGGAGATCCTGCCGATCCTGGCCGGGGCTCTGCGGCACGCCGACGCCGTGGACACCGAAAGATGGCCGGAAGGTGAGCTGGTCGAGGGCGTCGTCCACGTCCCCGTCCGCCGTGGCCGGGTGGCCGACGTCTACGCGGGCGCCGACGTTCTGGTCACGATCGAGGAGGGGCACCGCCTGCCGCCCGCCGCTCAGACCCGCTGGCCGTACCTCACGGAGATCGCGATCGCCCGGGTCTCCCCGGTCGCGCGTACGGAGGAGACGCGAGGCGAGGACGTGGAGCTCACCGGCGTGGTCTCGGGAGAGGCGGCCGACGGCCCGACCGAAGACGTGACGAGCGCGGACGCGACCGCGAGCGCGCCGGACGGCGGCTCCCAGGCGGAGGAGGCGGACGAGGTGCGGGAGTCGCTGCTCGCGCGGGCGGCCGTGGCGCTCGCGCTCGCGTACGGGCTCCGGGGGATCGCGGCCGACAGCCGGGGTTTCCAGCTCGTCGAGGCCGACGACGTGCTACCCGGACGGTACGCCTGAGCGCTGCCCGTCGACCATGCCCCTGCCGTCGCCTCCCCCGACGAAAGTTCTGATGTAACCTCTCACTAACCGAACATTGCTCGGTTTCCTATGGAGGCACTGTGGCAGAGGCGTACATCGTCGGGGCGGTCCGCACGCCGGTCGGCAAGAAGAAGGGCGGGCTCTCCGCGGTCCACCCGGTCGACCTGGCCGCCCACACTCTCTCCGCGCTCGTCGAGCGCACCGGCGTCGACCCCGCCGCGGTGGACGACGTGATCATGGGCTGCGTCATGCAGTTCGGCCCGCAGTCCATGGACATCGCGCGCAACGCGTGGCTCAGCGCGGGTCTGCCTGAGACCGTGGCCGGAGTGACGATCGACCGGCAGTGCGGCTCGTCGCAGCAGGCCATCCACTTCGCCGCCCAGGGTGTGCTGTCGGGCACGCAGGACCTGGTCGTGGCGGCCGGCGTGGAGTCGATGTCCATCGTCCCGATGGGATCGAGCATCACGGCGGCGCTGGAGAAGGGCATGCCGTTCCCGTTCGGCGACAAGTGGGTCGAGCGGTACGGCAAGCAGGAGATCTCCCAGTTCCGCGGCGCGGAGCTGATGTGCGAGAAGTGGGGCCTGGAGCGCGACGAGCTGGAGCGCTACGCCTACGAGAGCCACCAGCGGGCCGCGAAGGCGATCGCCAACGGCCACTTCAAGGACCAGATCGCCCCGATCAACGGCGTGACCGACGACGAGGGCCCGCGGCCCGACACCACGCTGGAGAAGATGGCCGAGCTGAAGACCCTTCGCGAGGGCGGCCGGATCACCGCGGCCACCTCCTCGCAGATCTCCGACGGCTCCGGGGCGCTGCTCATCGCCTCGGAGCGGGCGGTGCGCGAGCACGGCCTGGTCCCGCGCGCCCGGATCGTCACGCTCGCGCTGGTCGGCGACGACCCGGTCTACATGCTCACGGCGCCGATCCCGGCCACCCGCAAGGCGCTGGCCAAGGCGGGGCTCGCGATCGGGGACATCGACGTCATCGAGATCAACGAGGCGTTCGCCCCGGTGCCGCTGGCCTGGCTCAAGGAGATCGGGGCCGACCCGGCGCGAACCAACCCCAACGGCGGCGCCATCGCGCTGGGGCACCCGCTGGGCGGCACCGGCGCGATCCTCATGACCAAGCTCCTGCACGAGCTCGAGCGCACCGGCGGGCGCTACGGCCTGCAGACGATGTGCGAGGGCGGCGGCCAGGCCAACGTCACGATCATCGAGCGTCTCTGACCGTTCGCACGTAAAGGGCACCCCGGATCACCCCGGGGTGCCCTTTCTTTGCCGATAGGCGGCTTATTTGGCTTTCGGCAGCCGCCGCGGCTGCCGCACCGGCCGCATGGGCGGGGCCGGGATCTGGCGCGGCGGCGGGAAGGAACGCTGAGGCTGCGGCGTGCGCGGGTTCTGCTGCTTGCCGCCCTTGCTGGACGCGCGAGTACGCATACGGGATCTCCTTGTACGTCGGGAACGCGGCACCGAGGTGCCGTCACTCAGCTGCCGCGTCGGATGGACAGGGCCGGAAAGCTGAGCGGATCAGCGGCTCAGAGGCTGATCAGCGGTCGCCGTAGAGAATCCACATGCCGGTGACCCTAACAAGGCGCCACGCCCCCGGACAAAGGGTTTTCGTGCGCCCGGAACCCGTCCAAGCGGCGTGCAAGTCGGATACCAGATCATGACAAGTCGGTTGCTGTGTACTCAAACACGTCAAAGAGACATTGCTCGCACAGGAGATACCAGTGAAGTCGATCAAGCGCGTCGCCGCCGTTCTCGCCACCACGGCCGTCGCCGTCACCACCTTCGGCGTCCTGTCCAGCCCGGCGCACGCGCAGATGCCGGAGGGCTGGTACCGCTGCTGGATCCAGGGCGAGGGCTGGATGTGGTGCTACGACATGTGAGCCGCACCTCGGTCCACGGCCCCGTCCCGCGTCGTGCGGGGCGGGGCCGCGGCGTTCACCCGATGCGCCGGTGGACGTCGTCGAACATGGACGGCCCGGTGCGCTGGTGGGCGATCCACGGGCCCTCCAGCGACGGGTCGACGACGCCCTCCTCCAGGAACGTGTAGCGCCCGTCGAGCACCCGCCGGGCCAGCCGTACGTCCATGGCGTCGGTGTTGTCCCACAGCCGGTCGAACAGTGCCTCGGCCCGCTGCCGGGCCTGGTGGCAGAAGGTGTCCGCCAGCTCGTACGGCTTGCGCCCGAACTCGGCCGAGTCCTCCTGGGCGCGCACGCAGACCGCGGTGATGGCGAACAGCTCGGCGCCGATGTCCACGATCCGCGACAGGAACCCCTGCTTGTGCTCCAGCCGCGCCTGCCAGCGGGACATCCCGTAGAACGTCGACCTGGCGAGCTTGCGGCTGGTCCGCTCGACGTAGCGCAGGTGCTGGGCCAGCGGGCCGAACTCGGCGTACGACGTGGGCACCTGGCCGGGTCCGGTGACCAGGCTCGGCAGCCACTTGGCGTAGAAGGCGCCGGCCCGGGTGGCCGCCCGCCCCTTGGCCCGCAGGCCGGCCTTCGGATCGACGAGCTCACCCGCGACCGACAGGTGGGCGTCCACCGCCTCACGGGCGATGAGCAGATGCATGATCTCGGTCGAGCCCTCGAAGATGCGGTTGATCCGCAGGTCGCGCAGCATCTGCTCGGCGGGCACGCCGCGCTCGCCGCGGGCGTGCAGCGACTCGGCGGTCTCGTAGCCGCGCCCGCCTCTCATCTGCACCAGCTCGTCCATCAGCCGCCAGGCCATCTCCGTGCTGTACAGCTTGGCGAGCGCGGCCTCGATGCGGATGTCGTTGCGCTCGTCGTCGGCCATCCTGCTGGACAGGTCCACCACCGACTCCAGCGCGTACGCGGTGGCGGCGATGAAGGCGACCTTGCGGGCGATGGCCTCGTGCTGGCCGACCGGCCGGCCCCACTGGACCCGCTCGCGCCCCCACTCGCGGGCGATCTTCGTCGCCCACTTCGCCGCGCCGACGCAGGTCGCCGGCAGGGAGAGGCGCCCGGTGTTGAGCGTGGTCAAAGCGATCTTCAGGCCCTGGCCTTCGCGGCCGATCAGGTTCTCCACCGGCACGCGCACCTGGTGGAAGCGGGTGACGCCGTTCTCGATGCCGCGCAGGCCCATGAACTGGTTGCGGTGCTCGACGGTGATGCCCGGGGAGTCGGCCTCGACGACGAAGGCCGAGATCTTGGCGCCGGTCCGGGCCATCACGACCAGCAGGTCGGCCACGACGCCGTTGGTCGTCCACAGCTTGACACCGTTGATCACGTATGCGTCGCCGTCGCGGACGGCGGTCGTCGACAGCCGGGCGGGGTCGGAGCCGACGTCCGGCTCGGTCAGCAGGAAGGCGGAGATCTCCCCCCGGGCGCAGCGGGGCAGGAAGCGGCGCTTCTGCTCGGGGGTGCCGAACAGCCGCAGGGGCTGCGGAACCCCGATGGACTGGTGGGCCGACAGCAGCGCGCTGAGCGCGGGGGAGCACGACGTCACGAGTTCCAGCGCGCGGCAGTAGTACAGGTGGCTCAGTCCCAGCCCGCCGTACTCCTCCTCGATGGTCATGCCGAACGCGCCGATCGCCGCCAGGCCCTTGATCACCTCGTCCGGAATGACGGCGGTGCGCTCGATGACCGTGGGGTCGACCTTCTCCTGCAGGAACGCCCGCAGGGCGCGCAGGAAGTCGTCTCCCTTCTTGATCTCCTCCTCGGTGAGGCGGGGAGCGGGATGCACGAGGTCCAGCCGGAAGTCCCCGAGGAAGAGCTGCTTGCCGAAGCTCGGGCGGGTCCACTCCGTCTCGCGCGCCTGCTCGGCCACCTCCCTGGCCTTGGCGTAATCGGTCGTCATCGTCGACCTCCTCGGCGGTGAAACGAGCTGTGCTCGTTAACTACCCGCCAGTAGCCTTTTGCATCGCGGGCAGCGCGATGTGTACGGCCGTCCCTTCGCCGGGGGAGGAGACGATCTCGCACCGGCCGCCGTGCGCCTCCACGATGGCCTTCACGATCGACAGGCCGAGCCCCGCCCCGCCGGACAGGTGGTCCTCTCCGCGCTGGAAGCGGTCGAAGGCGCGTTCGGCCTGCTCCGGGCTCATCCCCGGCCCGGTGTCGCGCACCTCGATCGTCACCGACTCCGGGGTCCGCAGCAGCCGTACGGCGGCCTCGGTGCCTTCGGGGGTGTGCGCCCGCACGTTGCCGAGCAGGTTGACGAGCACCTGGCGGACTCTGGCCTCGTCCACGGTCGCGACGAGGGACGGCGGCGCCTCCACCGTGACCGGGTGGGCGGGATCGAGGGCGGCCGAGTCGGCGGCCACCTCGCGGGCCATCTCGGCCAGGTCGGTCTCGTCGAGCGCGAGGGCGGCGCCCCGGTCGAGCCGCGCGAGTTCCAGCATCTCGCCCACCAGGCGGCCCATCCGGTCGGCCTCGGCCTCGATCCGTCCCATGATCTTGGGCAGGTCCTCGGGCGGGATCGCCCCGGCCCGGTACAGCTCCGCGTACCCGGAGATGGTCGACAGCGGGGTGCGCAGCTCGTGGGAGGCGTCGGTGGCGAAGCGGCGCACACGGTCCTCCGACGCCTGGCGGTCGCGGAAGGCGTCGGCGATCCGGTCGAGCATGAGGTTGATCGCGGCGCCGAGCCTGCCGACCTCCGACGGCCCCTCGGGCATCCGGGCCGACAGGTCGACTCGCTCGGCCACGAGGTGGGCGGTGCGCGC
The DNA here is from genome assembly GCF_040644495.1 of Microbispora sp. NPDC046973. Taxonomy (NCBI): domain Bacteria; kingdom Bacillati; phylum Actinomycetota; class Actinomycetes; order Streptosporangiales; family Streptosporangiaceae; genus Microbispora; species Microbispora sp. NPDC046973. The sequence continues at coordinate 170,562 of NZ_JBEYWQ010000016.1, forward strand.
CATCTTGCCGAGCGGCGCCAGGCCCCCGGCGATCAGCAGCCGGCCGCCCGCGGCCAGCAGCAGGATCAGCACCCCGCCGGTCGCCAGCTCGCTGATCAGCAGGTGGCGCACCGGGTCGTCCACCGCGTCCAGGGGCACCGCGACGACCATCAGCCGCAGACCGCTCGGCGACATCGCCGCGGCCGCGATCAGTTCGTGGCCGCCGCTCGGGTCGAGGTCGAAGGTGCGGCCCTGCGCGGCGTACGCCAGCAGCCTGTCCTTGCCCAGCGCCTCGGTCAGGCCGGGCACGGCCGCGGCCTCGTCCGCGTCGCCGCTGACCAGGTGCGCGTGCTGCTCGCTGAGGTTGTAGACCGCGAGGGCGTAGGTCGAGCCGGTCAGCGCCTGCGCGAGCGGGTCCCCCTCGACCACCCGCCGCGCCGCCGTGACGGTCGCCGCCACCACCTGGCCCTCCAGCCGCGTACGCAGGTGCCCGCGCAGGACGACGACGCTGACGAGGGAGAACACGACGAGCAGGACCGCGCTCACCCCGAGCAGCCCGGCGAGCAGGCGCGTCCTGAGCGACATCACCGGTCCGTCACATGTCCTGGGGCGGGCGCAGGGAGTATCCGATGCCGCGCTGAGTGTGGATCAGCGGCGGGCCGAGCGGGTCGAGCTTGCGGCGCAGGTAGGAGATGTAGGTCTCCAGCACCTGCGAACTCCCGCCGTAGCCCCAGACCTCCTCCAGCAGGCGCCGCTTGGTGAGCACCAGGCCGGCGTTGGCCATCAGGAAGGCCAGCAGGCGGAACTCGGTCGGCGACAGCTCCACCGGGACGCCGCCGCGCCGCACCTCCCAGCGCGCCTCGTCGAGCTCCAGGTCGGCGACCCTGAGGATCGGCCCGTGCGCCCGTTCGGCCGCCTCCGGCACGCTCGTACGGCGCAGCACGGCGCGGATCCGCGCGACCAGCGCCTCGACCGAGAACGGTTTGGTGACGTAGTCGTCGCCGCCGAGAGTCAGCCCGCGCACGGTGTCGGCGACCGCGTCGCGGGCGGTGAGGAAGATCACGGGAGGGTGCACGCCGTCGGCCCGGATCCGCCGGCACACCTCGAAGCCGTCGATGTCGGGCAGCATGACGTCGAGGACGACCAGGTCGGGCTGGTTCCTCAGCACCTCGCCGAGCGCTGCGGCCCCCGTGCCCACGGCCGTCACCCGGAAGCCGTGGAATCTGAGGGCGACCTCCACGATGTCCCGGATGTTTGGCTCGTCCTCGACGACGAGGATCCTGGTTTCACTCATGGGGGACCCATTGTGCAGGTAGAAGGCATTTGTCGCACAATTCGGGTCTCCGCGGCCGCTCCGCGCGGCACTCGCGCGTCAGCGCGGGACGCGGGCCACGCAGAACACGGTCTGGCCGAACGGCGGACGGACGAACCGCTCGATGAGCCGGGTCATCGGCACGACGGTCCGGTCGTAGATCTTGACGAGCCTGGGGTCCGGGTAGCCCACGCCACCCCGCCGAACCGCCGCCCACCAGGCGATGCCGCCGAGGAAGTTGATCGGCTTGAGCACCTGGACGTCGAGGCCGGCGTCGGTCACCGTCTTGCGCAGCGTGGCGGGGGTGTAGCGGGTGACGTGCCCCACCTTGCGGTCGAAGTCCCCGTAGAGCTGCATGTAGCCGGGCACCCAGATGACGATCCGGCCGCCGGGAGCGGTCACCCTGGCCAGCGACCGCAGCGCCTCGGCGTCCTCCTCGATGTGCTCGAGGACGTTCATCATCACGACGGTGTCGACCGGGTCGGCCAGAGGGATCTCGGTCGGCAGGCCGAACTGAAGCACTGACACGTCGTCGCGGTCGGCGAACCTCTTGCGCAGTTGCTCCACGCAGTAGGGATCGAAGTCGCTCACCACGAGCCTGTCCAGGCGCGGCAGGAACTGCTCGGCGAAGTGCCCGAGACCCGAGCCGATCTCCAGGAGCGACCGCCCGACGTGCGGCGCGACCATGTCGAACTCGTACTGCCGGTAGTTCTTGGCCTCGTCGCCGCCGAGGTGGTTCTCCAGAGCCTCGTCCCCGGCCGCCGGCTGGACTACTCGGTCATACCCAGACATAAGATCCTCGATCTGCACGCTGACGGTCCTGGAAAGTGTAGTGCCCGCCCCATCGGCGGACGTCCGCTTCGCCGGAGGGGCCGCCGATGTGGGCTTCGTGCGACCCTGTTCTTCCGGCGGCGCTGTGAAGTTCGGCGGCGTTGTTCTTTCGGCCCACTGCGGTCTTTCGGTGGCACTGTTCTTCGGTGGCGCTGTTCTTCGGTGGCACTGAGTTCTTTCGGCGGCACTGTGGACGGCATGCCCGCCTGATCGTAGGCTTCACCTCCGTCCCGACGCCCCCCGATTGCCCCCATGGACGACGACGAGGCAGTGACCCGCGCCCTGGCCGGTGACCTTGACGCCTACGAGGTGCTGGTCGCCCGATACAGCGCGGTCGCCCACCGTACGGCGAGCCTGCTCGGGGCGGCCGACGAGGCGGAGGACGTCGTCCAGGAGGCGTTCGTCAAGGCGTTCCGCCACCTCAAGGGCTTCCGCCGGGGCGCGGCCTTCCGCCCCTGGCTGCTGCGCATCGTGGCCAACGAGACCCACGACCTCACCCGGTCGCGCGGCCGCCGCTCCGACCTCGCCGTACGGCTGGGCCGCGAGCGCGAGCCGTACGGACCCGGGGATCCGGAGGACCCGGAGGACGCGGCCGTGGACGCCGACGGCAGGACCCGCCTGCTGGAGGCCGTGCGCGCGCTGCCGGACGGGGAACGCGAAGCCGTGGTCTGCCGGTATTTCCTGCAGTTGTCCGAGGCGGAGACGGCCGAGGTCCTCGGCGTGCGCCTCGGCACGGTGAAGTCGCGGACGTTCCGGGCCCTGCGGCGCCTGCGGGAGGAGGTGGGCCGTGAGCACCTCGGATGACGGCGATCCGATCGCACCGGAGGACCTCGACGCGCGGCTGCGGGCCCTCGGCGCGGACCTGGCCGTGCCCCCTGTGCCGCCTCCCGACGACGTGGCGCGTGCCGTACGCGCCCGCCTCGAGGAGGACTGGGCTCGGGAAGAAAGGGCACCGCGGCGGGCCGCATGGCGGCCGTCGCCGCGCGTGGCGGCAGCGGCGGTGGCGGTGCTCATGGCCGTCCTGCTCGGGGCCACCCCGCAGGGCCGGGCGGCGGTCGTGTCGGTGCTGCGCTTCGCGGGCGTCGAGATCCACGTGGGCGGCGCCGGGCCGCTGCCCACGGGAGTGGCGAGCCCGTTGCCCGGCGAGCGCAGGGTGACACTGGAGGAGGCGCGGCGGACCGCCCGCTTCCCGGTCGCCGTGCCGTCCGCGCTCGGCGAACCGGCCGACGTCCGCCTCGCCGACGGTGGCCGCGTAGTGACACTCCTGTGGCCGGGCGTCCGGCTCGACGAGTTCGACGGCACGCTGGGCGTCGTCTGGCGCAAGGAACTCGGAGAACCGTGGCCGGAGCAGGAGAGCGCGGTCGGCGGATGGTGGATCCGGCAGCCCCACGGCGTGTCCTACGTGCCGTCGGGCGGCGGCGAGCCGCGCGAGGAGCGGGTGGCCGGGCCGACGCTCATCTGGCAGCACAGGCTCGTCGGATTGCGGCTGGAGGGACCGGACCGCGCCGAGGCCGTGCGGATCGCCCTCTCGGTCCGATGAACCGCAGACTCACTCGGGTGAGGCGAGCCAGGCGTCGATCTCGCCGAGCAACTCCTTCCTGACCGCGTCGGGCGCCGTCGACGACCGGATCGACTGCCGGGCGAGCTCGGCGATCTCCGCGTCGCCGAAGCCGTAGACGTCCCGCGCGAGCTCATACTGCGGCAGCAGCCGGGCGCCGAACAGCAGCGGGTCGTCGGCGCCGAGGGCGATCGGCACCCCGGCCTCGAACAGCCGCCGCAGCGGCACGTCCTCGGGCCGTTCCGCCACCCCGAGGCCCACGTTGGACAGCGGGCACACCTCGCAGGTGACCTGCCGGTCGGCCAGGCGCTCCATCAGGCGGGGCGACTCGGCCGCGCGCACCCCGTGGCCGATCCGGTCGGCGCCCAGGTCGTCGAGGCACTCGGCGACGCTCGCCGCGCCGAGCAACTCGCCGCCGTGCGGCACGGCGAGCAGCCCCGCACGCCTGGCGATCCGGAAGGCGTGCTCGAAGTCCCTGGCCCGGCCGCGCCGCTCGTCGTTGGACAGGCCGAAGCCCACCACGCCCTTGCCCTCGTAGCGGGTCGCCAGGCGGGCCAGCGTCCTGGCGTCGAGCGTGTGCCGGGTGCGGTTGGCGGCCACGATCACCGCCATGCCGATCCCGGCCTCCCTGGCCGCCTTCTCCGTCGCGTCGAGGACGAGTTCGAGTGTCTCGGTCAGCCCGCCGAAACGCTGGGCGTACCCGGAAGGGTCGACCTGGATCTCCAGCCAGCGCGACCCCTCCCGGGCCTCGTCCTCGGCGGCCTCGCGCAGCAGCCGGTAGACGTCCTGGGGCCGGCGCAGCACCGACCGCGCGATGTCGTACAACCGCTGGAACCGGAACCAGCCGCGCTCGTCGGTCGCCCGCAGTTTCGGCGGCCAGTCCTGCACCAGCGCGTCGGGGAGGTGGACGCCCTGCTCCCGGGCGAGCTCGATCAGCGTCGAATGCCGCATCGAGCCGGTGAAGTGCAGGTGCAGATGTGCCTTGGGGAGCGTGTCTAGTGGACGTGCCATCTCCATATGTTGCCGCATGTCACTCTCAACCCGTCGCCGGGTTGGCGCGTTGGGGAGGGACGAAAGGGGAGCTCATGACCGAAGAAGACGAGGCGGCCTTCGACGAGTTCCTGGCCGCGCGTAGCACCGCCCTCCTGCGCACCGCGATCCTGGTCTGCGGCGCCTCGGCGTCCGACGCCGAGGACATGGTCCAGAACGCGCTGGAGAAGGTCTACCGGCACTGGCCGCGCATCCGGCACGACAACCCCGAGGCGTACGCGCGCCGGGTCGTGGTGAACGGCGCGATCAGCAAGGCCAGGCGGCGCAAGGTGCTCCAGGAGATCACCTTCGCCCAGCCGCCGGAGACGCCCGTGGAGTCGCCCGACCTGGGCCTGCGGGACGTGCTCGTCACCGAACTCAGGAAGCTGCCGGCCCGGATGCGGGCCGTACTGGTCCTGCGCTACTGGGAGGACCTGTCGGAGGCCGAGACCGCCGCGCTGCTCGGTTGCTCGGTCGGCACCGTCAAGAGCCAGGCCGCCCGCGGTCTGGCACGCGTGCGCGCACGCATGGAAAACCTGGAAGGAGCGTCCGCATGAACGTCGAAGAGGCGCTGAGGGAGGCCATGGCCGCTCAGGTCGCCGGCGTGCACGCCTCGCCGTCGCTGGGCCAGGCCGTCCGGCGGCGCAACCGCCGCCACGTCGTCAGGTTCCGTACGGCGGGCGCGGCCGTGCTCACCGCCGCGGTCGCCGTGGGCGTGCCCGTGGCGTTGGCCGCCCGGCCCGACGCCGCCCCGGCCGTCGGCAGCCTCGCCGGGCCCGGCGCCACCGGCACTGGAGTCCCGGCCGCGTCCGCGGCCTCCTCCGGAGACACGGTCGCCACGCCCGAAGGGGTCGTCCCCGACGTGGTCGGCAAGAGCGCCGCGGAAGTGAGCGCCCTCCTGAAGGAGGCCGGCTACACGGTGCGGATGACGAAGGTCGTCACCGACCAGGCCCCGGCGGGGACGGTCTTCGCCCAGATGCCGCAGCCGGGGACGGCCGCTCCCGCCGGGGCGGCGGTCACGATCACGATCGCCACGACGGCGGGCCCGACCCCCTCCACCACGGAGGGCACGCAGGACCCGCAGATGCCCCAGGACCTCGGCGATCTGGGGGACGGCAGAACGCTCGGCGGCGTGCACGTCGGCTACCTGCCCGAAGGGCTCGAATGGGGCAAGTGGTCCGGCAAGGACGGGTTCGGCAAGCGCAGCTACACCACGAGCTGGGTGGAGCCCGGCCTGGAACCCGGCATGTACAGCGTCCAGATGATCGTCTATCGGAAGGACGCCGCGAGCGTGCTGGCCAAGCGCATGCAGGGCTATGCCGCGCAGGGCGCCGAGCCGATCGACGTCGGCGGCAGGAAGGCCTACCTGGTCAGCCTGTCGGAGGGCGGCGACCGGATCCTGGACGGCGGCACCCGGACGATCGTGTGGACGATCGCTCCCGGCGTCGGGGCCGAGGTCATGATCAGCCCTGACTACGCGGCAAAGCTCGGCAAGGCGGCGGCTGACAGGGAGCTCAAGAAGATCGCCGCCGGAGCCGCCCTCGGCAAGTGACCCTGCCCCGCGCCGCGCCTCCGCGCCCCAGTGGCCCGGAGGCGCCGGCCGTACCGGCCGACCCGCCCGCCGCTGTGGATCGCCTTGGCACTGAGGACTGGGTCGGCTTGGTAGTGCAAGCTGGGTCATCTTTGTACTGCACGCTGGGTCAAATTGCTAACGTGCCGGGATGAGCCGCGATTCCTACATCCCGCGCATGGTAGATCCGGTCATCGACGGCGTGTTCGGGACACTGCCGGTGATCATGTTGGTCGGTCCACGGGCCACAGGGAAGACCACGACGGCGATTCGGCACGTAGAAACGGTCGTGCGGCTCGATCGAGACAGTGAGAACGCCGCATTCCTCGCCGACCCGGATGCGGCCCTGCGTCGGCTCAAGGAGCCGATTCTGTTGGACGAGTGGCAGGTCGTCCCCGAAGTGCTCGGATCGGTCAAGCGCGCAGTCGATCGCGATCACCGCCCGGGTCGTTTCATCCTCACCGGCTCCGTATGGTCGGACTTCGGCGGCAGGACATGGCCCGGCACGGGGAGAGTCGTCCGCATCGACATGATGGGGTTGGCGATCAAGGAAGCCGAGCGCAACACCGGGAAACCTCCCCTCGCCGATCTGCTCGCCCAGGGGCGGATGGAGGAACTCGCCACACCGGCGCAGCCACCTGACCTGGTCGACTACATCGAGATGGCGTTGCGCAGCGGCTTTCCCGAGGCCCAGCGGATGCCCGTTCCCGTGCGAGTGCGGTGGCTGGACAGCTACATCGAGCAGACCCTCACGCGGGACATCGAGACCCTCGACGGGCGGCGTGATCCCGTCCGCCTCCGGTCCTATCTGGAGGCACTGGCTCTCAACACCGCGGGTGTGGTCACGGACAAGACGCTCTACGACGCGGCGGCCGTGAACGCCCGCACGGGAGAGGCCTACGAGCGCCTCCTCCGGGACCTCCTCATCGTCGACAAGATCCCCGCCTGGTTCAGCAACCGGCTGAAGCGGCTGATCCGCGGCCCCAAGCGGTATCTCGTCGATCCGGCCCTGGTCGCGGCCCTGCTGCGGGTGGACGGACAGGCCGTCCTCCGTGACGGCGATCTGCTGGGCAGGTTGCTCGACACCTTCGTGGTCCAGCAACTCCGCGCGGAGGTGCCGGTGTGCGGCAGCCGGCCCCGTATCTACCACCTGCGTCAGGACCAGGGGCGGCACGAGGTCGACATCGTCCTGGAGCTCGGCATGGGACGAGTGATCGGGATCGAGGTCAAGGCGGCCGCCACCCCACGCCACGACGACGCGAAGCACCTGCGGTGGCTGCGGGACGAGCTGGGCGACCGCTTCGTGGCCGGCGTCGTCCTGCACACCGGTCCGCACATCCATGAAATGGACGAAAAGATCGTCGCCGCCCCCATCTGCGTCCTCTGGTCCTGAACGCCCAGCCCCGCTCGACCAGGTCCGGCTACTTCGGGCGGCGACGGCGGGATCTGCCACGAACAGCTCTCAGACGACGATCGAGAAAGGCCGGGCACGCATGCGAAGGACCCGGGTGCACTCCTGCACCCGGGTCCCTCGACGAATCGGCGCGTTCGCGCCTCAGCGTGCCTCGGTTCTCAGTGCGCCTCGGCCAGGAGCTTGGTCACCCGGCTGACGCCCTCGACCAGGTCGTCGTCGCCCAGCGCGTACGACAGGCGGAAGTAGCCCGGGGTGCCGAACGCCTCGCCGGGCACCAGCGCGACCTCGGCCTCCTCCAGGATGAGCTCGGCCAGCTCGGCCGAGGTCTGCGGGCGCTTGCCGCGGATCTCCTTGCCCAGCAGCGCCTTGACCGACGGGTACGCGTAGAACGCGCCGAACGGCTCGGGGCAGACCACGCCGGGGATCTCGTTGAGCATCCGGACCATGGTCTGGCGGCGCCGGTCGAACGCCGCGCGCATCTGGGCGACGGCCGACAGGTCGCCGGAGACGGCCGCGAGCGCGGCGGCCTGGGCGACGTTGGAGACGTTCGAGGTGGCGTGGGACTGCAGGTTCGTCGCCGCCTTGACCACGTCGGACGGGCCGATCAGCCAGCCCACCCGCCAGCCGGTCATCGCGTACGTCTTGGCCACGCCGTTCAGCACGACGACCCGGTCGCGCAGTTCGGGCACGGCGGTGGCGATGCTGGAGAACGTCGTCTCGCCATAGACCAGGTGCTCGTAGATCTCGTCGGTCACGACCCACAGACCCTTGTCCAGCGCCCAGCGGCCGATCTCCTCGACCTGGGCGGGGGAGTAGACGGCCCCCGTCGGGTTGGACGGCGAGACGAACAGCAGGACCTTGGTGCGGTCGGTCAGCTTCTCCTCGAGCTGCTCGACCGAGGCCAGGTAGCCGGTCGTCTCGTCGGTGACCACGTCGACCTGGACGCCGCCCGCGAGCTTGATCGCCTCCGGGTACGTCGTCCAGTAGGGCGCCACGACCAGGACCTCGTCACCCGGGTCGAGCAGCGTGGCGAACGCCTCGTAGACCGCCTGCTTGCCGCCGTTCGTCACCAGGACCTGGGCGGCCTCGACCTGGAACCCGCTGTCCCGCAGCGTCTTGTCGGCGATCGCCTGCTTGAGCTCGGGCAGACCCCCGGCGGGCGTGTACTTGTGGAACCTGGGGTTCCGGCACGCCTCGACGGCCGCCTCGACGATGTAGTCGGGCGTGGGGAAGTCGGGCTCGCCGGCGCCGAAGCCGATGACCGGACGACCGGCCGCCTTCATCGCCTTGGCCTTGGCGTCCACGGCCAGAGTCGCGGACTCGGAGATCGCGGAAATACGTGCGGAGATGCGAGGTCGGGTCATGCCTCCATCGTTCCAGACGCGCCGCGCGGTTTCGTCTCCATATCCAGGATGCGGACGGGTTCGCACGGTAGCTTTAGACCGCACAGGAACGGCACCCGGGCCGCCTCCGGGCGGTGCGGCGACCATGTGGTTCGACGGAGTGGTGAATCCCGCGTACACTTCACCGACTAGTGGGCCACGTGAACGGCGCGACGGACGCTTCTACGCGTTTCTCGGGTATCGTGGTGCACGGCTTAGGGCACTAGCGCAATTGGTAGCGCACCGGTCTCCAAAACCGGCGGTTGGGGGTTCGAGTCCCTCGTGCCCTGCGGAGTGCGGTCCGCGCAACAATGGCGTGAAAGCGCGCCGCAACTGCGACGGACACGACGGATCAGGTGAGGACTGTGGCGATTGATACCCGCGGTGAAACCGCTGGCAAGCCAGGCAAGCCGACCAGTGAGAAGAAGGCAAAGCGCACCTCGCCCGCTCTGTTCTACCGGCAGGTCGTCGCCGAGCTGCGCAAGGTCATCTGGCCCAGGCGCAATGACCTGATCTCGTACACCGTAGTTGTCCTGGTCTTCGTTGTGATCATGGTTGGGCTCGTGTTCGGGATCGATACGCTGCTGGGTAAGGCAGTGCTCTGGCTCTTCGGCGGATCCTGATCCCGCCCGAGGCGTCGTAGCACGTCAAGACACCAAGCGAAGAAGGAAGAGTCCCGTGTCCGAGTCCCCGATGCCGGCCGACCGCTCCCATGACGAGCATGACGAGTGGGGCACCGAGCAGGACGAGGCCGTAGCAGAGGTCGAGGAGACCGAGGAGACCACGGTCGCCGACTCAGACGGCGGTGACGGCGGCGAAGACTCGGCCGAGGCCGCCGCGCAGGTCGACGAGGACGGTGACGTCCTCCCGGATGTCGACCCGGTCGAAGAGTTCAAGCGTCAGCTTCGCGGTCAGTTCGGCGAGTGGTACGTGATCCACTCGTACGCCGGTTACGAGAACCGCGTGAAGCAGAACATCGAGAGCCGTATCGGGTCCCTCAACATGGAGGACTTCATCTTCCAGGTCGAGGTGCCGACCCACACGATCACGGAGTTCAAGGGCGGCAAGAAGACTCCGATCAAGGAGCGCGTGCTTCCCGGCTACGTCCTGGTCCGGATGGACCTGACCGACGAGTCCTGGGCCGCGGTGCGCAACACGCCCGGTGTGACCGGCTTCGTCGGCCTGTCCAACAAGCCGAGCCCGCTGAACCTCGACGAGGTCGCCAAGCTGCTCGCCCCGGAGCCTTCCGAGGAAGTCAAGAAGGCCGCGACCAAGACCACCACCGCGACCGTCGACTTCGAGGTCGGCGAGTCCGTCACGGTCATGGACGGGCCGTTCGCCACGCTGCCGGCCACGGTCAGCGAGATCAGCGCCGAGTCGCAGAAGCTCAAGGTCCTCGTCTCGATCTTCGGTCGGGAGACCCCGGTCGAGCTGTCGTTCAACCAGGTCTCGAAGATCTGACCGCCTCGCGTAGACTCGATAGCCGTCCTCACGCACGCCCTGCTTCGGCGTGCCTGTGAGGCTTTTGTAGGACAAAGGACCCGGAGAAGGACTAATGCCTCCAAAGAAGAAAGTCGCGGCCCTGGTGAAGGTCCAGCTTCCCGCTGGACAGGCCACTCCCGCGCCGCCGGTCGGTACCGCGCTCGGTCCGCACGGCGTCAACATCATGGACTTCGTCAAGCAGTACAACGCGGCGACGGAGGCCCAGCGGGGCAACATCATCCCCGTCGAGATCACCATCTTCGAAGACCGCACCTTCACCTTCATCACGAAGACGCCGCCGGCGCCCGAGCTGATCAAGAAGGCCGCTGGTCTGCAGAAGGGCAGCGCGAACCCGCACAAGGACAAGGTGGGCAAGCTGACCCGCGAGCAGCTTCGCCAGATCGCCGAGACCAAGATGCAGGACCTCAACGCGAACGACGTCGAGGCCGCCGAGAAGATCATCGCCGGCACCGCCCGCTCCATGGGCATCACCATCGCCGACTGACTCTCAGCGGTGACCAACGCAGTGGGAGGGCTGGCGCAGGCCCGGACCACGATCTCCACGAGGAGTATGAAGTGAAGCGCAGCAAGAACTGGAAGAACGCGGCGGCCGAGGTCGACCGCGCGGCCCTGTACGCCCCGCTCGAGGGTGTGCGGCTGGCCAAGAAGACCGCGACCACGAAGTTCGACGCGACCGTCGAGGTCGCCCTGCGGCTGGGCGTCGACCCGCGCAAGGCCGACCAGATGGTCCGCGGCACCGTCAACCTCCCGCACGGCACCGGCAAGACCGCCCGGGTCCTGGTCTTCGCGACCGGTGACCGTGCCGAGGAGGCCCGCGCGGCGGGCGCCGACATCGTCGGCTCCGACGAGCTGATCGACGAGGTGTCCAAGGGCCGTCTCGACTTCGACGCGGTCGTCGCCACCCCGGACATGATGGGCAAGGTCGGTCGTCTGGGCCGCGTGCTCGGCCCCCGCGGCCTCATGCCGAACCCCAAGACCGGCACCGTCACGCCCGACGTGGCCAAGGCCGTCAGCGACATCAAGGGCGGAAAGATCGAGTTCCGGGTCGACCGGCACGCGAACCTGCACTTCATCATCGGCAAGGCGTCCTTCGACGACCGTCAGCTCGTGGAGAACTACGCCGCGGCGCTGGACGAGGTGCTGCGTCTCAAGCCGTCGGCGGCCAAGGGCCGTTACCTCAAGAAGGTCACCTTCACCACGTCCATGGGCCCGGGCATCCCGGTCGACCCGAACGTGACGCGGGGGATGACCGCCGAGATCGACGCCTGAGCCGTCACCCCGGCCGATACGACGACGGAAGCCCCCGCCCTTTCCGGGCGGGGGCTTCCGCGTGTCTTGGACGGATCGCGAGGCTTCCGTGCGTCTTCCGATGGCTTTCGTACGTCTACCGATGATCAGACGGCGAATACACTCGGCGCGTGACCGAAGAGCGCAGGGATTCCGTCGATCACATCCTCGGCCAGTGGCGGCGCGAGCGGCCCGACCTGGACCTGTCGGCCATGGGGATCTTCGGTCGCATCGCGCAGGTCACGCGGGTGGTTGAGGGAAGGGTCGAGGAGGTCCTCGACCGGCACGGCCTGCGCCCGGGGGACTTCGACGTGCTGGCCGCGCTACGCCGTTCCGGCCCGCCGTACACGCTGATTCCGTCCGAGCTGTCGGACATGGTGATGATGTCGCGCGCCGGCATGACCAGCCGGCTCGACCGGCTGGAGGCCGCCGGACTGGTCGAGCGCAGTCTCGATCCGGCCGACCGGCGCAGCTTCAAGATCGCACTGTCGGAGAAGGGGCGCGAGGTCATCGACGCGACGATGACCGACCACGCGGCGAACCTCGCCCGGCTCTCCTCGGGACTTGCCCCGCAGGACGCCGCCACGCTCGACCGGTTGCTGCGCGAGCTGCTCGCGTCGCTGGCCTGACACGCGTGCCGGCTCGTCGGCGTCCGGGCGGCGCCGCGGGCTCGGGCATGCCGTACGGGGCCCTCGGGACCCGCAACGCGAACGCAGGCGGCATGCCCGTGCCCAAGGTCATCGCGGCTCGTGGGCCAGTCGGACGCCGCGGCGCCAGACACCCGCGATCGCGCGGGTGGCGGTGATGTCGCGGGTCGGGTCGCCGTCCACCAGCAGCAGGTCGGCACGCATGCCCGGTGCGATCCGCCCCCGGTCGTGGAGCCCGAAGTGCCGGGCGGGGACGCTGGTGGCCGCCGCCAGCGCCTCCTCGGGCGTGAGACCGGCCTCGGTGAGGAGCGGCAGTTCGCGATGCATGCTCGCGCCGTGCAGCGGGGCGAAGAAGTTCGCGTCGGTGCCCGCCAGCAGGGGCACGCCCGCGCGGTGCAGGGCCAGGGCCGCGTGCGCGGCGTTCACCACGCCCTGGGGGTGCACGGGCACGGCGCCGGGGTCGTCGCGGACGGCCGCCCGCGCGTGGTCGGGCAGCCTTGAGGCGACCCGCTCGTCCCGGACGAGTTCCGCCCCGCCCGTGCCGCCGGTGATCACCTCGATGTAGCTCAGCGTGCTGACCACGAACACCCCGTTGGCGGCGGCCTGCGCCGCCAGCTTCTCGACGGCGGGATCACCGGGCGGGGCATCGTGGACGACGTGCGCCAGGCCGTCGGCTCCTGCCTCGATCGCGACGGCGGCGTCTCGCACGGTCGCCACGTGGGCGATGGCCGCCAGGCCCGCCGCGTGCCCGGCCTCGACGAGCGCGGCGACGACATCCGGGCTGAGAGCCGGCAGGTCGAGCCCTGCCGCCGAGCCGTCGTCCACGACGATTTTCAGGTAGTCGATGCCCTCCGCCAGCCGGGCCTCGACGAACGCCTTCGCCTGCCCGGCGTCGGCGATCGTGTCGAAGGGGCCCACGGCGTCGCCGAGGTGGGCGACGGCCGCGGCCTCGGCGGTCATGATCTGGCTGGGGTGGCCGTTCGGTGCGGTCGCCAGGACGCCGGCGCTGCGCAGGTCTGCCACGTCGTCCCGTTCGGCGGCGAGCCTCCGCTGCCTGGCGAGGTTGGACGGCAGACAGAACATGTCGAGCTCCGTCGTCACCCCGAAGGCCAGCGCCTGGGCGAGCATGCCGTCGGAGACGTGGGTGTGCGCGTCGATCAGGCCGGGGAGGAGCGTCCTGCCCGTTCCGTCGATCTCGACGTCCACGCGTCGTCCGTCGTACTCGGCGACGAGGCCGTCCTCGACGAGCACGTTCGCCCGGGGGACCGTCCGTTCGCCGTCGAAGACGCGCACGTCCCGAATCAGGGTCCGCATGTCTGCTCTCTCTTTCCGTTCGATGTCAGATAGTACGAAGGCTAACTATCGTGCGTCAAACTACCGGGATTGTGCAGGGATTGTGTAGGGCTGATGGCGGTTTGCCCGGCTCGAACGCGCTCGTGGCGTTAGGCGCATAGGGTCAAGGGCAGGTAAAAGGGGGACACGAAGGGATGGACACAATGCGACGACTACTGGTGGCCGCGGGGGCGGCGGCCGCGATCACGGTCGCGGGATGCGGGACGACCGCGACTCCGTCTCTCCAGAACGCCCAGCTCTCGGCGGCCGAGGTCATTCAGCAGACCGCGCAGAAGGCCGACGACGTCAACACCTATGCCGCGGACCTCGTGGTGAACGTCACCGACGCCAAGGGCGGTCAGGGAGGGGTCGTGCAGGGCACGATGCTCTACCAGAAGACCCCGCAGATCGCCTCCGACATCAACCTCAGCCAGGTGGCGTTCAACGGGCAGAACGTGCCCGGCGGCGTGCGGGTGATCGTCCAGGGCGACGTGGCGTACGTGAAGCTCGACATGCTCAAGACCCTGGTGGGCGCCACCAAGCCGTGGATCAGGCTCGACCTGAAGCAGCTCGGCTCGCAGGCCGGTGTGAACATCGACCAGTACCTCGCCCAGGCCCAGCAGTTCGACCTGAAGACGAGCGTCGCCATGCTCACGGCGTCCAAGGACGTCAAGTCGGTGGGCAGCGAGCAGGTCGGCGGGGTGGACACGACCCACTACTCGGGCTCGTTCCCGGTGGACGAGGCGGTCAAGCAGCTTCCCCAGGACCAGCGCGGTCGCATGCAGGGCGAGCTCGCCGACGCCAAGGACGTCAAGTTCGACGCCTGGATCGACGCCCAGGGCCTGCCGCGCAAGGTCGAGCTGAACGGCGGCAAGCCGGACGCCGGCACGTTCAAGGCCACGGCGATGTTCAAGTCGTTCAATGAGCCGGTCTCGATCGCGGCGCCGGCCGCCGACCAGGTCGGTGAGCTGCCCCAGACGCTGCCGCACACGATGCAGCAGCCGTCCGGCACCGGAAGCTGATTTGGCGTCCTGCCGGTTGACAACGTAGTCTGTCTCCTGCCGAAGACCGCCGGTCGTCGCCGGGCCTACAGCCCGGTGACCGAAGGCTCCACGTGAGTGGACGACCCGCGTAGGTGTGGAGATGCTTGAGGACGTTCCACGTCCGTCCAAGCCCCGTGCGCCTGCGCCGGGGCTTGTCTGTTTTTCTGAGGGCCTTCGCCGGCGGCACATCTGGAAGGAGGCCCATGGCGAAGGCGGAGAAGAGCGTCGCGATCGCCGAGCTCAAGAGTGAGTTCGAGGGATCCAGCGCCGCCGTTCTGACCGAATACCGCGGTCTCACCGTCGCTCAGCTCAAGCAGCTGCGCGTCTCTCTCGGTGGGAATGCGAAGTTCGCCGTGGCGAAGAACACGCTCACCAAGATCGCGGCCAACAACGCCGGGATCACCGCCCTGGACGACCTGTTCCAGGGCCCGACCGCCATCGCGTTCGTCAAGGGCGACGTCGTGGAGGCGGCCAAGGGTCTGCGTGACTTCGCCAAGGCCAACCCCCTCCTGGTGATCAAGGGCGGTGTCGTCGACGGCAAGTCGATGACCCCCGACGAGATCACGAAGCTTGCCGACCTTGAGTCCCGCGAGGTGCTCCTCGCGAAGCTGGCCGGCGCGCTGAAGGCCAAGCAGTCCCAGGCTGCCGCCACCTTCGCCGCGCTGCCCACCACGATGGCTCGACTGGCCGAGGCTCTGCGCGCCAAGCGCGAAGAGGCCGGCGAGTAGGTCCGCGCAGCGGACGGGGGAAGCGCGCACCGCGGTCCCTTTACACGTTTTTTTGCTAGACCCACTGGAGGAACAATCATGGCGAAGCTCAGCACCGACGAGCTGCTCGAGACCTTCAAGGAGATGACCCTCCTTGAGCTGTCCGAGTTCGTGAAGGTCTTCGAGGAGACCTTCGACGTCAAGGCCGCCGCTCCGGTCGCCGTCGCCGCCGCCCCGGCCGCCGGTGGCGCCGGTGCCGCCGCCGAGGAGGCCGAGGAGCAGGACGAGTTCGACGTCATCCTCGAGGCCGCCGGCGACAAGAAGATCCAGGTCATCAAGGAGATCCGCGCCCTGACGAGCCTGGGCCTCAAGGAGGCCAAGGACCTCGTGGACGGCGCTCCGAAGCCGGTCTTCGACGGCAAGGTCAACAAGGAGCAGGCCGAGAAGGCGAAGGCCGCCCTCGAGGGCGCCGGCGCCACGGTCACCGTCAAGTAAGACGGTCTCGTAACACGCTTCACCGAAGGGGCGGGTCCATCCAGGTGCCGGATGGGACCGCCCCTTTCGCATGCCCGGAGGCCGTACGGATTCCAGACCCTATGGGCAGGACGGGCCTGTTGATCTATCGTGCGGAATAGGATCCGCGCGACGTGAACGGGCCGAGACGACCGGGTGCTCAGGAGGTGCGGGGATGCGGCGCGCGCTCACCGCCGGGCTCGTTCTCCTCGTGGCCGCGCTGGCCCTGGCGGTCCACCATCTCGCCCGGGCCCGTACGGAGGCCCTCGCCGCTGCGGACGACCGCGAGATGGCCGTACGGGCCGCCGCGGCGCACGCTGTGAGCCTCATGTCGATCGACCACCGCCGCATCGACGACGACATCAAACGCGCCCTGGCGACCTCCACGGGCCCGGAGCGGGCGCAGTACGCCGCCGGGCAGGCTGCCCTGAGGGCCGCCACGCTGAAGAACAAGGCCGTCCAGACGGGCGTCCTGCGGGCCTCCGCGCTCGCCTCCTTGGCCGGCGACCGGCGCACGGCACAGGTGCTGATCGTGGGCGACGCGGTGATCCACTGGGAGGACGGCAGGAAGACCCCTCCGGAGGAGCGCTTCTTCCGCTGGCGGATGGACCTCACGAAGGCCTCGGGCCTGTGGCTGGTCTCACGGGCGGAGCTGGTGCAGTGAGGCGCCTGCTGCGGGCGCTGACCGCCCTCGTGGCGGCCGGGCTGGCCGTCGCCGCCGTGTGGCTGCTGCTCGACCTGCACCGCCTCCAGGCCGCCGAGAGGGCGTCCAGAGAGGCCCTGTCGGCCGCCCGGTCCTACGCGCCCGACATGTTGTCGTACGACTACCGTACGATCGAGCGGGACATGCTGAGGGCGGGCGCGCACGCCACCGGGCAGCTGGCGGAGCACTACCGGACGCTCGCGGAGACGCTCGGGCCGCAGGCGCGCGAACGGCGGACGGTGCAGCACGCGGTCGTGGCCGCCGCCGGCGTGGAGTCGGCGACGCCGGAAGAGGTCCGGGTGCTGCTGTTCGTGAACATGGTCACGACGCGGTCGGGCCCGGGCCAGGAGGAGCCGAAGCAGCAGGTCAGCCAGGGAAGGGCACGCCTGGTGATGGTGACGCAGGGCGACGGCTGGCGGGCCTCCCGGCTGTCCACGCTCCTGGGTGACACGCCCGCTCCCTGAGCCCGTGGCTAAATTGTTAGCAAAGAAGATGTTTAGGCAGTGCCAGGGGTTGGGTATTCAGGGCACGGCGGCGTCGACCGACGGTCAGCGTTGGGTCGTTCGCGTGACTGAGCGTTACCCGTCTCCGGTCCCGGGTAGGGACTGGATCCCCGGCGTTCGCTCGGTCCCGAGGGCGCGAAAACCCAGCGTGACGCCTGTCGGTTAGGCGAAATGTCGGCTCTCGGGCTTGACGTTTCGGCGCTGACGGGTGATGCTGCCACCAACGTGGAGCGCAGAGCGATAGCGGAGTGGACAGGTGTATGCCGATCGGCTACACTGCCCCTTTGCGCTGCCCTTTGACGACCGTCTCTCTGAGTAACTCTTAGTCCTGGTCGTCTGGCGTGCGTGTAGTCAGTCCGCGAGCCCTCGGAAGGACATCTGTTGGCAGCCTCGCGCAACGCCTCCGCCGTACCCGCCGGTCCCCGAACCGTGTCGTTCGCACGCATCGAGGAGCCGCTCGAAGTACCCGACCTTCTCGCCCTGCAGACCGAGTCCTTCGATTGGCTGCTCGGAAACGAGAAATGGAAGGGCCGGGTTGAGGCGGCTCGCCAGGCCGGGCGCAAGGACGTCCCGGCCCAGTCGGGTCTCGAAGAGATCTTCGAGGAGATCAGTCCCA